>NZ_JBVJCD010000007.1:0-37275 GCF_055588985.1 Streptomyces sp. NPDC041970 | reverse complement strand
GGTGGGGGGAGAAGTAGGCGTTTCCCCCCCCTCCCTTCCCCGAAAAAACAAACACCCCCCCCCCCACCCCCCCCCCCCCCCCCCCCCCCCCCCCCCCCCCCCCCCCCGGGCCCCTCGCTTTCCCGCCCCGCGCACCGGCCCCCGCGGAATGCCTCTCGGCCGAGCCCTTCGGCTCGCTCCCCCGGCCCCTCCGGCGCCCGGGGACCGGGATCCGGGGCAGCGCCCCGGTCTCGGGGAGAAGTCCGCCGCGGGCCCCCACCGCGCCGAACGCGAGGGCCACCGCACACGAAAGGGCCGGGCCCCCGAGGAATCCTCGGGGGCCCGGCCCTTCGCCTGCCGACGGCTACGCGCTCAGCGAGCGCGCACCGCTCAGTTGTCGTCCTCGTCGATGAGGAACCCGCGCATCGGCGAGGGCGCCTGCTGCATCGGCTGCGGCGCCTGCGGCCGCACCGGCGCCATCGGCTGCGTCATCGCGGGCGACATCTGCTGCTGGCCGCCGTAGGACGGGGCGCCGCCCATCGACGGGCCGCCGCCCATCTGCTGACCGCCGTGGTTGGAGCTGCCCATGGAGTGGCCCATCGCGCCCGCACCGGCCGGAGCCAGCGAGGGGGACGGCGGCAGCGAAGCGGCCGCCGGGGTCCGCGGCGGGGCGAGCGAGTCGTCCGCCTGGGTCTCCAACTGACGGAGCTGGCTCTCCAGGTACGACTTCAGCCGCGTGCGGTACTCGCGCTCGAAGCCGCGCAGGTCCTCGACCTTGCGCTCCAGCGTCGCGCGGGCCGACTCCAGCGAGCCCATCGCCACGCGGTGCTTCTCCTGCGCGTCCCGCTCCAGGGCGTCGGCCTTGGCGCGCGCGTCGCGCTCCAGGCCCTCGGCGCGGCTGCGCGCCTCGCCGACGATCTTGTTGGCCTCGGAACGGGCCTCCGCGATCGCCTGGTCGGCGGTCTGCTGCGCGAGCGAGAGGACGCGGGCGGCGCTGTCGCCGCCGGGACCCTGCTGCTGCTGCATCTGCGGCGGCTGCATCTGCTGCATCTGCTGCATCTGCTGCTGCTGGGGGTTGTGGCCCATCGGACCGCCCATGGGGCCGCCCTGCATCGGACCGGGGCCGTGGGGGCCCTGCGGACCGGGACCGTGGCCGCCCTGGGGGCCGTGGCCACTGGGACCTGCGGGCAACTGCGGCGCGCCACCGGCGAGTTGGGGGGGACCCATCTGCGGGGGCTGCTGCTGCTGCGGCGGTCCCGATATGGCGGCGGGCACCGGAGCGCCCGGACGGTCCTGCGCCTCCGGGGGCTTGCGCATGTTCTGCTGCTGTTGCTGCTGCTGGTTCTGCGCGGCGGCACGCGTCGCGGCGGCCAGCTTGGCGCGCAGATCCTCGTTCTCACGGAGCAGACGGGTCAGTTCCGATTCGACCTCGTCGAGAAAGGCATCGACCTCGTCCTCGTCATAGCCTTCTCGGAGGCGGACGGTCGTGAACTGCTTGTTCCGCACGTCCTCGGGGGTCAACGGCATCTCTTCTTCACCTCTACGTAGTCGTCGGCAGTCGGCAAGACCGTATCGCTCACAACCTGACCACAACGCTGATCAGGATGTAGACGATGATCATCAGAACGAAGAAGGACAGGTCGAGTGCCACGCCCCCGAGACGCAGCGGCGGAATGAACCGCCGCAGAAGCTTGAGCGGTGGATCGGTGACAGTGTAGGTGGCCTCGAGTACGACCACCATCGCCTTGCCGGGCTGCCATGAACGTGCGAACTGGAAGACGTAGTCCATGACGAGCCGGAAGATCAGCACGATGAGGAAACACATCAGCGCGATATAGACCACATCCAGTGCGACGCCCATGTCCCGCGCTTCCCTCTCCCCTGGCTCTCGTAGCTCCGGCCTCGCGGCCGGGTCGTTCCGGTGTCGTGTTCTCAGCTCTGGTTGAAGAATCCGCCCTCTGCGATGCGGGCCTTGTCCTCCGCCGTGACATCGACGTTAGCAGGCGACAACAGGAACACCTTCTGCGTCACGCGCTCAATGCTGCCATGGAGACCGAAGACGAGTCCCGCGGCAAAGTCGACAAGTCGCTTCGCATCCGTGTCGTCCATCTCCGTGAGATTCATGATCACCGGAGTGCCCTCACGGAAGTGTTCCCCGATGGTACGGGCCTCGTTGTAGGTCCTGGGGTGCAGCGTGGTGATGCGGTACGGCTCCCGCTCGGACACGACCTTGGGCATGATCACCGGTGCGTTCTTCTCCATGTTCGGACGTTCGGGTGTGATGGATGCCACGGGGGCGATCCGGGCGGGTCGCCCGCCTTCCACGGGGAGCTGAACCGGCTCGCGCGGGGCGGGCGGTTGTACCGCTCGTACCGGTTCGTCCCTTTCGTGTTCGCGTTCCACCTGGTGCGGTGGCTGATGCCGCCGCCGGTCGCGCTCGGGCTCCGGCTCAGGTTCGAATTCGTCGTCGGGGTCGAACCCCGGACCGTCGTACCCATCGTCCTCCACGAGGCCGAGGTAGACCGCCATCTTGCGCATCGCGCCGGCCATGCTCCGAGTCCTCCGCTCTGTGGTGGATCGGCATTCGTCACCAAGTGCCCGCGATCCACGGTGGTCTGACCCTTTTGAGTGGGAATGACCATATTTTCTGCTGTGGTCCGACTTGCTTTGCGACGTTACCCGAGCCGGGGTCGGTCTCCGAGTACCGCCGTACCGACGCGTACATGTGTCGCCCCGGCCGCCACCGCGTCCTCCAGGTCCCCGCTCATGCCCGCGGAGACCATGGTGGCAGCCGGGTGGTCGGCGCGCAGGCGTGCCGCGCATTCCACCAACCGGTCGAACGCCGCCCGTTGGCGTCCGGCGAACGGGCCGGCCAGCGGTGCCACGGTCATGAGGCCGTCGAGCCGGAGGCCGGGGGCGCCGGCCACCGCGGCCGCCAACTCCTCGATCCCGTCCGGCGCCACGCCGCCGCGCTCGCCCCGCTCGCCGCTCCCCGCGTCCAGGGCGACCTGGAGCAGGCAGCCGATCTCCCGCTCCCGCCGCACGGCCGCGGCCGAGAGGGCGGTGACCAGCTTGAGGCGGTCGACCGACTGCACGACATCGGCATAACCGGTCACGGAACGCACCTTGTTGGTCTGCAGTTGCCCGACGAAGTGCCATGTCAGGGAGAGATCCGCGCAGGCGGCGGCCTTGGGGGACGCGTCCTGGTCGCGGTTCTCCGCGACATCGCGTACGCCGAGTTCCCACAGAATCCGCACATCGCTCGCGGGGTAGGTCTTGGTGACCACGATCAGGGTCACGCTCTCGCGCTCCCGGCCGGCCGCGGCGCAGGCGGAGGAGATCCGTTCCTCCACCCGCGCCAGGTTCCCGGCGAGTTGTGCCTTGCGATCCGTCATGCCCTATCAGTCCAACCAGACATATCCGGCGAGCCGCCCGGTGGTGCGGTCGCGGCGGTACGAGAAGTGGTCGCCCGACTCCCGCGTGCAGACCGCCGATCGGCGCCGGTCGGTCACGCCGAGGTCCGCGAGCTGGGCGTGGACCCCACCGGTGACGTCCACCGCCGGGGTGCCCCAACTCGTCTCCGACCAGGCGCCGGGGACGGCCTCAGCGACGGCGGCCCGCATCTCCGCCGGCACCTCGTAGCACCGGCCGCAGACGGCCGGACCGGTGTGCGCGGTGATCCGGGAGGGGCGTGCGCCCAGCGCGGCCATGGCCTCGACGACCGCCGGGACGACCCCGGCGACCAGCCCCGGCCGCCCGGCGTGCGCCGCCGCCACGACTCCGGCGACCGGGTCGGCGAGGAGAACGGGGGTGCAGTCGGCGGTGAGCACCGCGAGCGGCAGTCCGCGCCGGGCGGTCACCACCGCGTCCACCGCCGGAATCTCCGCCTCCGCACCCCAGGGCCCGTCCACCACGGCCACGTCCCGGCCGTGCACCTGGTTCATCCAGACGACACGGGCCGGGTCGAGGCCGAAGCGGCGGGCGGCGCGCTCGCGGTTCGCACGGACGGCGGCGGGGTCGTCGCCGACCGCGCCGCCGAGGTTCAGCTCGTCGTACGGAGCGGCGCTCACTCCGCCCCACCGGTCGGTGAAGGCGAAGTGAGCGCCGGCCGTGACGGGTGCCGCCCTGTGCTGGTCTATCACTTCAAGAAGTCCGGGACGTCCAGCTCTTCGGCCTGGGCGTCCTGGTAGGGGCGGGCCGGCGGGACGTGCGGCGGGGAGACCGGCGGAAGCGCGCTCTCGCCGGAGGCCGGCACGGGGGCGGGGTCGGCCGGGGCCGGGCTCTCCTCGCGCGGAGGCACGGAGCCGAGTCCGCTCGACGGGCGCACGGCCTCGGCGGACCTGGCCGGGGCGGCCGGCTCCTCCCGCTTGCTCGTGCCGAGGACGTTCTCGCGGCGGGTCGGCGGCTGTCCGCCGTCGAAGCCCGCGGCGATCACGGTGACCCGCACCTCGTCGCCCAGGGCGTCGTCGATGACGGCGCCGAAGATGATGTTGGCCTCGGGGTGCGCCGCCTCGCTCACCAGTTGGGCGGCCTCGTTGATCTCGAAGAGGCCGAGGTCGCTGCCGCCGGAGATGGAGAGCAGGACGCCGCGGGCGCCGTCGATGGACGCCTCCAGGAGCGGCGAGGAGATCGCCATCTCGGCCGCCGCCACCGCGCGGTCGTCGCCGCGGGCGGAGCCGATGCCCATGAGCGCCGATCCGGCCTCGGACATGACCGACTTGACGTCGGCGAAGTCGAGGTTGATCAGGCCCGGCGTGGTGATGAGGTCGGTGATGCCCTGCACGCCCGAGAGCAGCACCTGGTCGGCCGACTTGAACGCGTCGAGCACGCTGACCTGGCGGTCCGAGATCGACAGCAGGCGGTCGTTGGGGATGACGATGAGCGTGTCGACCTCTTCGCGGAGCTCGGCGATGCCGTCCTCCGCCTGGTTCGCGCGCCGCCGGCCCTCGAAGGTGAACGGGCGGGTGACCACGCCGATCGTGAGGGCGCCCAGGGAGCGCGCGATGTTGGCGACGACGGGTGCGCCGCCGGTGCCGGTGCCGCCGCCTTCCCCGGCGGTGACGAAGACCATGTCGGCCCCCTTGAGGACCTCCTCGATCTCCTCGCGGTGGTCCTCTGCCGCCTTGCGACCGACGGCCGGGTTCGCCCCGGCGCCGAGGCCACGGGTGAGTTCGCGGCCGACGTCGAGCTTGACGTCGGCGTCGCTCATCAACAGCGCTTGCGCATCCGTGTTGATCGCGATGAACTCAACGCCCTTGAGGCCGACCTCGATCATTCGGTTGATGGCATTGACACCACCGCCGCCGACACCGATGACCTTGATGACTGCGAGGTAGTTCTGCGGTGCTGCCACGTCGAAGGCCTCTCGCCTCGAGTTACGTGTCGTCGCTCTGCGGTGACATCCGCGGCGACGACTGATGTCGATGGGGACGGTCCGAACGCCGACCCAAACCCTAACGTTGAAGTTTAGGGTTACCAGTGCGTCTGCTTGCTGGACTCTTCCGAACAGGACACTAAGTCGACAAGTGGCGCGCGTTCAACGAACACGCCGAACCTCCCGTTTTTCTTTTCACCCTATGTGATCACCCGTAGCGCTGACCAACCAGGGTGCTGGCCAGCACAAATGCCCGTCAACTCGCTGAAACCGCAGGGGCGGTGGGAGCGGTTACGTCGAAGTGTCCCCCTTTGGGGACGGCTTTCATGAGCGCGGCCAGGACGCGCGCCTTCACGGCTCCGTCCTCCGAACTGCCCCAGGTCACCACACGGTCCCGCGTGAGCCGCAGGGAGATCCCGTCGAACGAGGTGATCCGGACGGCCGCGGTCTGCCGCGCGAGGCCCGCCGGAAGGTCGCCGGCCACCCGGACCGCCTCCCGCGCCAGGCGGTCGGCGCCGAAACGCCGAAGGCTCGCCGAGGGGCGGGGGTTGAACTCCAGCAGCGGCACGCCCCGAGGCGCCTTCGCCACGGTGGCGAAGCGCACGCCCTCCTCGTCCACCTCCACGAACTTCCCGCCCTTGGGGACCAGCAGGACCGGTGTGCGCTCGGTCACCTCCAGGCCGATGCCGTGCGGCCAGGACCGGACGACCTCCACCGTGTCGATGCGGGGCAGTTCGCGGCGCAGCCTGCGCTCCATGGCGTCCGTGTCGACGGAGACCAGGGGCGCGCCGATCGGCACGGCGGCGACCTCCTCCACCTCCTCGCGGGTGAGCACCTCGACGCCGGTCGTGCCGACCCGCTCCACGCGGAACCAGGAGGAGCCGTAGAGCACCCACAGGACCGCGGCGGCGAGCACGGCCGCCGCCACGGCGACGAGGACCCCCAGGGCGCGGCGGCCGATCCGGCGCTCTCCGGGGTCGATGTGCGGCGGGCGGGCGGCGGCGTCCGCCCGCCCGGATGCGCCGCGCTGGGCGGTCGTCGGTCCGGCCACGCTCGCTCCTTCGCCGGGTCCGGGGCCTCGGCCCCGGACCCGCACCGCCTCGCGCCGCACGCCTAGCGGCGCGAGGCGATCGCTTCGTACACCATGCCGACGAGCAGGTCGTCGGCGTCGCGTCGGCCGAACTCCGCGGCCGCACGCGACATTTCGTACAGCCGGTGGGGGTCCGACAGTACCGGCAGGACGTTGCCCTGCACCCACTCGGGGGTGAGCGCCGCGTCGTCCACCAGCAGACCGCCGCCGGCGTTGACCACCGGCTGGGCGTTGAGCCGCTGTTCGCCGTTGCCGATGGGCAGCGGGACGTAGGCGGCGGGGAGCCCGACGGCGGAGAGTTCGGCGACGGTCATCGCGCCCGCGCGGCAGAGCATCATGTCGGCCGCGGCGTACGCGAGGTCCATCCTGTCCACGTACGGTACCGGGATGTAGGGCGGCATACCGGGCATGTTGTCGATCCGCGGCAATTCGTTCTTCGGACCGACCACATGGAGGATCTGGATGCCCGAGCGCTGGAGCACGGGCGCGACCCGCTGGACCACCTCGTTGAGGTGGCGCGCGCCCTGGGAGCCGCCGGAGACCAGCAGGGTGGGCAGGTTGGGGTCGAGGCCGAAGGCGGCACGCGCTTCCGGACGGGCCCGCGCGCGGTCCAGGGTGGCGATCGTGCGGCGCAGCGGGATGCCGATGTAGCGGGCGCCCCGCAGCTTGCTGTCCGGGGTGGAGACGGCGACCCCGTGGGCGTACCGGGAGCCGATCTTGTTGGCGAGTCCCGGACGGGCGTTGGCCTCGTGGACGACGATCGGCACGCCGGCGCGCTTGGCGGCGAGGTAGCCGGGCAGCGCGACGTAGCCGCCGAAGCCGACCACGCAGTCCGCCTTGGTGCGCTCCAGGACCTGCTCGGCGGCCTTGATGGTGCCGCGCAGCCGGCCCGGAACGGTGATCAGCTCGGGTGTGGGCTTGCGGGGCAGCGGTACGGCGGGGATGAGGGCCAACTCGTAGCCCCGCTCGGGTACGAGCCTGGTCTCCAGTCCGCGTTCCGTGCCGAGGGCAGTGATCCCCACGGTCGGGTCCTGCCTGCGCAGGGCGTCTGCGAGGGCAAGCGCGGGCTCGATGTGCCCGGCGGTCCCCCCGCCGGCGAGTACGACATGCACCGAAATTCACCGCTCTCCGGACGGACGCTTCTTGACGCGCCGTCTCATCGTCTTCCATCTCACCCCGGTCCTCCGCATGGCCAGGGACGCCTTCGCGGCGGGGTCCTCCCGCGCGAAGGCGATCATGAGCCCGACCGCGAACATCGTCGGCAGCAGGGCGGACCCTCCGTAGGAGAACAGCGGGAGCGGGACACCGGCGATCGGCAACAGGCCGAGCACCGCACCGATGTTGATCACGGCCTGGGCCGTGATCCAGGTGGTCACGCCTCCCGCCGCATACCTCACGAAGGGGTCCTCCGTGCGTCCGGCGACGCGGATACCCGCATAGCCTAGAGCCGCGAACAGGGCGAGCACGGACAGCGTCCCCGCCAGACCGAGATCCTCGCCGGTGATGGCGAAGATGAAGTCGGTGTGGGGTTCAGGGAGTTGGCCCCATTTTTCCACACTGGCCCCCAGCCCGGAACCGAACCATCCGCCGGACGCCAGAGCATAGATCCCGTGCGCGGCCTGCCAGCAGCCGCCCTCCGCGTCGGGTTCGCTCACCCCCATGCAGGCGAGCCGGGACATGCGGTTGGGGCTGGCCCCGATCAGGGCGAGGGCGATGACGGCGGCGAAGGCGAGCACCCCGGCGAACAGCCGGGTGGGGGCCCCGGCCAGCCAGAGCAGGCCGAACAGGATCGCGGTGAGGATGATCGCCGTGCCCATGTCGCCGCCGAGCATGATCAGCCCGAGCAGCATGAAGGCGACCGGGACGAGCGGCACGAGCATGTGCTTCCACTGGGCCAGGAGCCGCTTGTCGTGCTTGCGGGCCAGCAGGTCCGCCCCCCACAGGACCAGGGCGAGCTTGCCGAACTCGCTGGGCTGGAGCTGGAAGGGGCCGCCCAGGTAGAGCCAGTTCTGGTTGCCGTTGACCGACTTCCCGATCCCCGGCACCTGGACCAGGACCATCAGGAAGACGGTGATCACCAGCATCGGGTAGGCCAGGGCGCGGTGGAGCTTGACGGGCATCCGGGCGGCGGCCAGCATCAGCCCGCCGCCGATCACGGCGGCGAAGAACTGCTTGCCGAAGAAGTACGTCGAGGGCTTGCTGATGTCCAGCGCCTTGATCATCGAGGCGGAGTAGACCATCACCAGGCCCAGCACGGTGATCAGGAGGCTGGAGCCGAGGATCACGTAGTAGGCGGTCAGGGGGCGGTCCCAGGCCCGCCGCGCCCGCTCGTAGCTCCGGCGCACGCCGCCGCGCGGGGAGCGGGGGTGTGCGCCGCCGCCCCGGCCGGAGCCCCGCGGGGCCGCGGGGGGCCGCCGGGAGCCGGTGGCGAGGCGTCCGCGCAGGGCGAGCCCGGCGGGCAGCGGCGCGCCCGCCGGGGCGGGCGCCGCGGCGAGGGGGCGGAGCGCCGCGGCCCGGCGGGGCGCCCTGGCGCGGTCCGCTCGCCCTGCGGCGCGTCTCTCGTCGGCCGGCATTGTCGCTGTCCCCTCCACTGCTCGTACCGGGGCTCTCGATCCGGGCGCGGAGGCCGGGTCGCTCAGGCGCCCTCGTCGGCGCGCGCGCGGACGGCGTCCGCGAACGCCTCGCCCCGCTTGGTGTAGTTGGTGAACATGTCCATCGAGGCGCAGGCCGGGGCCAGCAGCACCGTGTCGCCCGGCCGGGCCAGCTCGGCGGCGCGTGCGACCGCTTCGGACATCGCCCCAGTGTCGGTCCGGTCGAGGTCGGCCACCGGGACCTCCGGGGCGTGTCGCGCCAGGGCTTCGCGGATCAGGGCCCGGTCGGCGCCCATCAGCACGACCCCGCGCAGCCGCTCCGCCGCGCCGGCGACCAGCTCGTCGAAGGTGGCGCCCTTGGCGAGGCCGCCCGCGATCCAGACGACGGAGTCGTAGGCCGCGAGGGACGCCTGCGCGGCATGGGTGTTGGTGGCCTTGGAGTCGTCGACGTACGCGACCGCGTCGACGTCCGCGACGTGCTCGATGCGGTGGGCGTCCGGGCGGAAGGCCCGCAGCCCGTCGCGTACGGCGGCCGGCTCCACGCCGAAGGCGCGGGCCAGGGCGGCGGCGGCGAGCGCGTTGGCGATGTTGTGCGGGGCCGGCGGGTGGACGTCGGCGACCTCGGCCAGCTCCTGGGCCTGCTTCTGACGGTTGGCGACGAACGCCCGGTCGACGAGGATGCCGTCGACCACGCCGAGCTGCGAGGGGCCGGGGGCGCCCAGCGTGAAGCCGATGGCCCGGCAGCCCTCCTCGACGTCGGCCGCGCGGACCAGGTCCTCGGTGGCCGGGTCGGCCGCGTTGTAGACGCAGGCGACCGTGTTGCCCTCGTAGACCCGGCCCTTGTCGGCGGCGTACGCCTCCATCGAGCCGTGCCAGTCGAGGTGGTCCGGCGCCAGGTTGAGGACGGCGGCGGAGTGGGCGCGCAGCGAGGGCGCCCAGTGCAGTTGGTAGCTGGAGAGTTCGACGGCGAGGACGTCGTACTCCTCGTCCCCGACCACCGCGTCCAGCAGCGATACGCCGATGTTGCCGACCGCCGCCGTGCGCAGGCCGGCCGCTTCGAGGATCGAGGCCAGCATCCGTACGGTGGTGGTCTTGCCGTTGGTGCCGGTGACCGCGAGCCAGGGGGCCGCCCGGCGGCCGCCCTCCCCGCGCAGCCGCCAGGCCAGTTCGACGTCGCCCCAGACGGGGACGCCCGCCTCGGCGGCAGCCAGGAAGAGCGGCTTGTCCGGCTGCCAGCCGGGGGCGGTGACGACGAGTTCCGCGGACGGCGGCAGGGTGGCGCCGTCGCCGAGGCGCACCGTGATGCCCAGCGCCTCCAGTTCGGCCGCCTGCGCGCGGGCGCGCTCGTCGTCGCCGTCGTTGACGACGGTGACGAGCGCTCCGCGCTCGTGCAGGGCGCGCGCCGCGGGGATTCCGCTGACGCCGAGCCCGGCGACGGTGACGTGCTTGCCCTGCCAGTCCGCGCTGCTCACTTCTTGGCTGCCCATCCCGCGTAGAAGAGGCCGAGGCCGACGATCACGCACATGCCCTGGATGATCCAGAAGCGGACCACGACCAGGACCTCGGACCACCCCTTGAGTTCGAAGTGGTGCTGGAGCGGCGCCATCCGGAAGACCCGCTTGCCGGTCATCTTGAACGAACCGACCTGGATGACCACGGACATGGTGATCATCACGAAGAGGCCGCCGAGGATGGCGAGCAGGAACTCGGTGCGGGAGCAGATCGCGAGGCCCGCGAGCGCGCCGCCGAGGGCGAGCGAGCCGGTGTCGCCCATGAAGATCTTGGCGGGCGAGGTGTTCCACCACAGGAAGCCGAAGCAGGCGCCCATCAGGGCGGAGGCGACGACGGCGAGGTCGAGCGGGTCGCGCACCTCGAAGCAGGCGCTCGGGTTGGTCAGGGAGTCCGCGTTGGCGCAGGACTCCTGGAACTGCCAGAGGCCGATGAAGGTGTAGGCGCCGAAGACCATCACCGAGGCGCCGGTGGCCAGGCCGTCGAGGCCGTCGGTGAGGTTCACGCCGTTGGACATGGCGAGGATCATGAACAGCGCCCAGACGCAGAACAGCACCGGGCCGATCGACCAGCCGAAGTCCTCGACGAACGAGAGCCGGGTGGAGGCGGGGGTGTTCCCGCTGGAGTCGGCGAACTGGAGCGAGAGCACCGCGAAGGCGATGCCGACGATCAACTGCCCGGCCATCTTCGCCTTGGCCCGCAGACCGAGCGAGCGCTGCTTGACGATCTTGATGTAGTCGTCGAGGAACCCGACGAGCCCCATCCCCGCCATCAGGAACAGGACCAGGATGCCGGAGAAGCGCATCTCCTCGCCCGTGATGACCTTCGCGAGGACGTACGCGATGATCGTCGCCAGGATGAAGGCGATGCCGCCCATCGTGGGCGTGCCCTTCTTGCTCCCGTGCGTGCGCGGGCCGTCGTCCCGGATGAACTGCCCGTATCCCTTGCGGGCCAGCAGCTTGATCAGCAGCGGGGTACCGACCAGGGTCAGGAAGAGCCCGATGGCCCCCGCGAAGAGGATCTGCCTCATCGGCCGGTGACCTCGCCCTCGGTCGAGTTCTCCAGCAGTGCCTGGGCGACCCTCTCCAGGCCGACCGAACGGGACGCCTTCACCAGCACGACGTCTCCCGGACGCAGTTCACTGCGCAACAGGTCGACGGCCGCCTGTGCGTCGGACACGTGCACCGACTCCTCACCCCACGAACCCTCGTTATATGCGCCCAGTTGCAGCCAGGAGGCTTCTCTGCCCCCGACAGCGACGAGCTTGCTGACGTTGAGTCGGACGGCGAGCCGTCCGACCGCGTCGTGCTCGGCGAGCGACGCGTCGCCCAGCTCGGCCATCTGACCGAGCACCGCCCAGGTGCGCCCCCCGTCGCCCTGTCGGGCCTGACCCATGGCGGCCAGCGCGCGCAGTGCGGCTCTCATGGATTCGGGGTTCGCGTTGTAGGCGTCATTGACGACCGTCACACCGTCCGGACGCTCGGTGACCTCCATGCGCCAGCGGGAGAGGGTGCCCGCACCCGACAGCCCTTCGGCGATCTCGGTCACGGACATGCCCAACTCATGGGCGACGGCGGCCGCGGCGAGCGCGTTCGACACGTGGTGCTCACCGTACAGGCGCAAGGTCACGTCGCTGCACCCGGTAGGCGTATGGAGCTCGAAGCAGGGCCGTCCGTCGGCGGTCATCCTGACCTTCTCGCCCCGTACGTCCGCTTCCGGGGCTTCTCCGAAGAGCAGGACGCGGGCCTTGGTGCGCGCCGCCATGGCGCGGACGAGGGGGTCGTCGGCGTTGAGGACGGCGCAGCCGTCCTCGGGGAGGACCTCGACCAGCTCGCCCTTGGCCTGTGCGATGGCCTCCCGGCTGCCGAACTCGCCGAGGTGGGCGGAGCCGACGTTGAGGACCAGGCCGATGCGGGGCGGGGTGAGGTCGGCCAGGTAGTGGATGTGGCCGATCCCCCGGGCCCCCATCTCCAGGACCAGGTGCCGGGTCTCGGCGGTGGCGCGCAGGGCCGTGAGGGGCAGGCCGATCTCGTTGTTGAGCGAGCCGGGCGTCCAGACGGTGGGGGCCCGGCGCTCCAGGAGCTGGGCGATCAGGTCCTTGGTGGACGTCTTGCCCGCCGAGCCGGTCAGGCCGACGACGGTGGTGCCGAGGCGGCCGACGACGGCGCGGGCGAGGGCTCCGAGCGCTCCGACGACGTCGTCCACGACGATCGCGGGAACACCGACGGGGCGGGCGGCCAGCACGGCTGCCGCGCCCGCCTCGACGGCGCGCTGCGCGTAGTCGTGGCCGTCGACCCGTTCGCCGGCGAACGCGGCGAACAGGCTGCCGGGCGCGACCTCGCGGGAGTCGATGACGACGGGTCCGGTCACGGTGACTGCCGGGTCCGGTATGTCGTACGACTGCCCGCCGACGATTTCTGCGATCTCGGCGAGGGAAAGGGCGATCACTGGGTCATCCCTGACTGTTGTTCTCGGGGTGCGGTCCGCGGGCGGCGGCGCCGGTGCGCCCCGGGGACCGCTCGATGGCTGCGTGCAGGACCTTGCGGTCGTCGAAGGGGCGTACCACCCCGTGGATGTCCTGACCCTGCTCGTGCCCCTTGCCCGCGACGAGGACGGTGTCGCCCGGTTCGGCGCGGGCCACGGCGGCGGCGATCGCCGAGGCGCGGTCGGCGTCGACCAGCACGTCGCCGCGTTCGTGCACGGGCACCTCGGCGGCGCCGGAGAGCATGGCGGCGAGGATCGCGAGGGGGTCCTCGGAACGGGGGTTGTCGGAGGTCAGCACGGCGGTGTCGGCGAGGCGGGCGGCCGCCGCGCCCATCGGGCCGCGCTTGGTGGTGTCGCGGTCGCCGCCGCAGCCGAGGACGATGTGCACCCGGCCCTCGGTGACCTTGCGCAGGGAGCGCAGCACCGACTCGACGGCGTCGGTCTTGTGCGCGTAGTCGACGACGGCGAGGTAGGGCTGTCCGGCGTCCACCCGCTCCAGCCGGCCGGGGACTCCGGGGACGGCCGCGACGCCGTCGGCGGCGGTCTGCGGGTCGACGCCGGCGACGGCGAGGGTGACGATCGCGGCGAGGGTGTTGGCGACGTTGAACGGGCCGGGCAGCGGGGCGCGGGCGGTGATCCGCTCGCCGTCGGGCCCCACGGCGGTGAAGGTGCTGTCCTGCGGTCCGACCTCGACGTCCTCGGCGTGCCAGTCGGCGTCGGGGTGGCCCTCGGCGGAGAAGCTGGTGACCGGCACCCCGGACTCGGTCAGGAGCCTGCGGCCGTACTCGTCGTCGAAGTTCACGACGCCGCGGTGGCTGCGCTCGGGGGTGAAGAGCTTGGCCTTGGCCTGGAAGTAGTCCTCCATGCCGGAGTGGAACTCCATGTGCTCCGGGCTGAGGTTGTTGAAGACGGCGACGTCGAAGACGCAGCCGTCGACCCGGCCGAGCACCAGGGCGTGGCTGGAGACCTCCATGGCGACCGCCTCGACGCCGCGTTCGCGCATGACGGCGAACAGGGCCTGGAGGTCGGTGGCTTCGGGGGTGGTGCGCTCGGACTTGATGCGCTCGTCGCCGATCCGCATCTCGACGGTGCCGATCAGCCCGGTGGGGCGGCCGGCGGCGCGCAGCCCGCCCTCGACCAGGTAGGCGGTGGTGGTCTTGCCGGACGTCCCGGTGATGCCGATCTGGAGCAGGCCGACGCCGGGCCGCCCGTAGATGTCGGCGGCCAGTTCGCCCATGACGGCGCGCGGGTCCTCGGCGACCAGGACCGGCAGGCCGGTGGCGGCGGCGCGTTCGGCGCCGGTGGGGTCGGTGAGGACGGCGGCGGCGCCGAGGCCCGCGGCCTGGGCCGCGAAGTCGGCGCCGTGGAGGCGGGCGCCGGGCAGGGCGGCGTACACGTCGCCGGGGCGCACGGCCCGCGAGTCGTGGGTGATGCCGGTGGCCTCGCCCTCGACGGGCGCCGCGGTGCCGATCCGGTCGGCCAGCGCGCTGAGGGGGGTGGGCCGGAGCCGGTCCGGTCGGGGCGCTCCCGGATAGGTCACAGGGGCGTCCTTCTGGGTGGTTTGGGACTGGTCAGCGTGGTGCACGGCGGTGAGCGTACCGGGCTGGGGCCGCGTCCCGCGAAGCGAGGGACGCGGGCGGCGGGGGTTCTCGTCGCGGTTCCCGCGATCGGGGGTGATGGTCGTCACTGGGCTTCCCTCGGGGGGACGCTCGCGCGTCCCCG
This sequence comes from Streptomyces sp. NPDC041970, assembly GCF_055588985.1. Classification (NCBI taxonomy): domain Bacteria; kingdom Bacillati; phylum Actinomycetota; class Actinomycetes; order Kitasatosporales; family Streptomycetaceae; genus Streptomyces; species Streptomyces sp. NPDC041970. The sequence continues at coordinate 22,526 of NZ_JBVJCD010000007.1, read as the reverse complement.
TGTTCACTCGCCGGGCTGGAAGGAGACCGGCAGCCGGGGCGGCTTGCTGCCGGACGGGGGGATCTGGAGGGTCTTGAGAGCGAACTCCATGACCTGCTTGTAGATCGGGCCGCAGATCTGGCCGCCGAAGTAGCTGCCGCGGGTGGGGTTCTGGATCGCGCAGTACACGGTGATCTGCGGGTCGTCGGCGGGGGCGAACCCCGCGAAGGATGCGGTGTAGCCCTGGTAGACGCCGCGGACCGGGTCGACCCGGTTGGCGGTGCCGGTCTTGCCCGCGACCCGGTAGCCGGGGATCGCGGCCTTGGTGCCGGTGCCCTCGGTGTCGTCGACGACGGACTCCAGCATCGCCGCCAGGGTCTTGGCCGTCTTCTCGCTGACCACCCGGTTCTTCTCCGGGGCCGGGGCGGGGGTGAAGCGCCCGTCGGGGCCCTTGGCGCCGCGGACGAGGGTGGGGGCGATGCGTACGCCGCCGTTGGCGACGGTGGAGAAGACGGAGGCGGCCTGCACGGCGTTGAGCGAGAGGCCCTGGCCGAAGGGGATCGTGTACTGCTGCGAGGTCGACCACTGCTTCGGCGGGGCGAGCAGGCCGGGCGACTCTCCGGGGTAGCCGAGTCCGGTCCTGCTGCCCATGCCGAACTTGCGCAGGTAGGAGTAGAGGATCCGGTTGGACTCGGCCTGGTCCTTCCCGAGCTGGCCGGTCGCCAGGATGGTGCCGATGTTGCTGGACTTGGCGAGGACCCCGTTGAGCGTGAGGTACCAGGTGGGGTGGTCGACGTCGTCCTTGAAGAGGCGGTCGCCGCGGTGCAGCCGGTTGGGGACGGTGACGTGGGTGCCGGGCGTGGCCGCCCTCTCCTCCAGCACGGCGGCCATGGACATGACCTTGCTGGTGGAGCCGGGCTCGTACACGTCCTGGAGGGCGGCGTTGCCCAGGGACGCGGAGGTGGCGCGGGAGAGGTCGTTGGGGTCGTATCCGGGGGCGTTGGCCATGGCCAGCAGCTCGCCGGTCCGGGTGTTCTGCACGATGACGTAGCCCCGGTCGGCCTGGGACTTCTCGACCTGGTCGGCGATGGCCCGCTGGGCGGCCCACTGGATGTCCCGGTCGATGGTCAGCTCGACGTCGTCGCCGGGGACGGCCGGGTCCTCGCGGGCGCCGATGGTGGGGACGCGGCGGCCGCCGGCGTGGGCGTAGCGGATCAGGCCGTCCTCGCCCGCGAGCTGCTTGTCGAGCTGCGATTCGAGGCCGCCGCCGCCCTTGCCGTCGGCGCTGACGAAGCCCAGTATCCCGGCGGCCAGGTCTCCGTTGGGGTAGACCCGCTTGGTGGTCGGCTCCTGGAGGACGCCGGCCAGGACGTTGGCTCCGGGGCCGCCGTTCTGCTTGTCCTCGGCGGCCTTCTCGGCGAAGGCCGCCTTGAGGTCCTTGATCTGCCGCCAGACCTGGGGGGTCTGGCGGTAGGCCAGGACCGTGTAGCGGAGCTTGGACGCGGAAAGCTTCTCGGTCAGCTCGCCGACGTCCTTGCCGAGGATCGGGGCGAGCAGGGCGGCGGCCTGCTGGGGCGCGTCGGGGGCCTTGCTCTCCTCGGGGGTGAACATCAGGGGGTCGGCCGTGATGTTGTGCGCGTCGACGCTGGTGGCCAGCGCCACGCCCTTGCGGTCGGTGATCTCGCCGCGCTCGGCGGCGACCGTGTACTCCAGGTAGCGGTTCTTCTCGGCCTTGGCCGCGTACGCGTCGGCGTCGACGGCCTGGACCTGGAGCAGGCGGGCCACGAAGACCAGCATGACCAGCGTCAGCCCGAGGCCGACCAGGCGCAGCCGGGGGCGCGGGCTGCCCAGGCGCAGGGTGCGCGGCGTCCGGCCGCGCGCGGACGCGCCGGGGCGGTTCGCCGGGGTGCGCGGGCGGCGGGCGCCCGAGCGGCCTGCCGCGCCCGTCCGCCCGCGGGGGCGGGGCGGGCCGGACACGCGGCGGCGCGGTGGTTCCTCGGTGGGCACAGCGTCACCTGCCGGGGCTCGTCGGGGGCGGGGCCGCGGTGGCCCCCGCGGCGGGGGTGGCCGCGTCGGACGGCGCCGCGGCGCCGGAGGCGGTCGCGGCCGGGGAGCCGGGGCTCGGGGTGGGGGCGGGGAGGGGCGACGGCGGGGCGGTGGCCTCGGTGGGGACTCCGCGGACCGTGCCGTCCGGGTCGAGGAAGGCGGGGCTGCCGCCGGGGACCATGCCCAGCTCGCGGGCGCGGCGCTCCAGGGCGTCGGGCTGGGAGCGGCTGTCCACGTCGCGCTGGAGGGCCTGCTGCTCGTCGGTCAGCTCGGTGGTGTCCCGCTTCAGCTCGCTGAGCCTGAACGATCCTTCGTTGAGGGCGGAGTTCAGCAGGAGCAGGGTGATGAGGCCGCCGCCCAGGAGCAGGACGATCAGCAGGACGAAGGGCGTGCGGGCGGCCGTGCTGGGCCCGGTGGACGGCATCAGCCGGGCGAGCCGTCCGGCCCGCCCCTTCAGCGGTGCGGCCGTCTTCCTCACCGCCCGGCCCCCGTGGCGCTCATCGCTCCTCCTCGCGGATGCGCTGGGCGCCGCGCAGCCGGGCGGGGGCGGCGCGCCGGTTCTCGGCGACCTCCTCCTCGGTGGGCAGCTCGGCGCCGCGCGTGAGCAGCTTGAGGCGGGGCTGGTAGCGCTCGGGGACGACGGGCAGTCCGGGGGGCGCGGTGTTGGCGGCGCCCGCCGCGAAGACCTGCTTGACCAGCCGGTCCTCCAGCGAGTGGTAGGACAGGACGGCGATCCGGCCGCCGACGGCGAGGCTGCCCACGGCCGCCGGGATGGCCCGCTCCAGGACGCTCAGCTCGCCGTTGACCTCGATGCGCAGGGCCTGGAAGGTCCGCTTGGCGGGGTTGCCGCCGGTGCGCTTGGCGGCCTGCGGCAGCGCGTCGCGGATCAGCTCGACGAGCCGGGCGCTGTTGCTGAACGGCTCCTTCTCGCGCTCGCGCACGACGGCGGAGACGATCCGCTTGGCCTGCTTCTCCTCGCCGTACGCCCGCAGGATGCGGACCAGCTCGCCGGGCGGGTAGGTGTTCAGCACCTCGGCCGCGCCGATGCCGGTGCTCTGGTCCATGCGCATGTCGAGCGGGGCGTCCTGGGCGTACGCGAATCCGCGGTCGGCCTCGTCCAGTTGCATGGAGGAGACCCCGAGGTCGAACAGCACGCCCTGGACGCGGGGGACGCCGAGGCGCGCGAGGACGTCGGGGAGTTCGTCGTAGACCGCGTGGACGAGGGTGGCCCGTTCGCCGTACGGGGCGAGCCGTTCGCCGGACAGGCGCAGCGCCTCCCGGTCGCGGTCCAGGGCGATCAGCCGGGCGGCGGGGAAGGCGGCGAGCAGCGCCTCGCTGTGGCCGCCGAGGCCGAGGGTGCAGTCGACGACCACGGGCTCCGGGCAGGCCGGGTCCTGGAGAGCCGGGGCCAACAGGTCCAGACACCTCTGGAGCATCACCGGGACGTGTCGGGTCTGGCTCAATGCGCCCTCTCAGGCTCTGTCCCGCGCGGGCGGCACGTACGTCCTGGTCCCCGCCCGCTCCGAAGGGGAGGTCCGCCGGCGCCGGGGAAGGGGCGTCGGCCGACCGGGAGCGGGAGAGGGCCGGGCCGCACGTACGCCGCACATCACGGGGGGAAAACGGAATATGCAGGGTGCAGGGGGTGGCGGTGGGTACGGAACGGGGAGTGTGACTTCGCGTTACTTTAGTCCACCCTGCCATTCGATCGATGCGCGATCAACGAACCGCGCAGCGCGTCGCCCCACCCGTTCGGATGCGGTCCGCTCCCCCGAACGGGTGCACCGGCGGAGCTTGTGGATTAGCTCACAACAAGCCTCGCCACCGTTCTTTGTCCACTGTCACAGCCCACCTCGACCAGGGGGAGGGCTAACGTCGTAACCATGTCGACTTCCCCTCACACCCCCGCCGATTCCGTGACGTCCTCCCCCGCGACGGTCCGCGAGGTAGGGCAGGTCACCGACCGCCTGGTCGGGGCGAACGCCCGCTACGCCGAGGACTTCCGCGATCCGGGCATGGACGCCCGCCCGGTCCTCCAGGTCGCCGTGGTGGCCTGTATGGACGCCCGACTCGACCTGCACGCCGCGCTCGGCCTCGAACTCGGCGACTGCCACACCATCCGCAACGCGGGCGGTGTGGTCACCGACGACGTGATCCGTTCGCTGACGATCAGCCAGCGGGCGCTGGGCACCCGCAGCGTGGTCCTCATCCACCACACCAACTGCGGTCTCGAATCCCTCACCGAGGACTTCCGCCAGGAGCTGGAGCGCGAGGTGGGCCAGCGTCCCGTCTGGGCGGTGGAGGCCTACTCCGACGCCGACCAGGACGTGCGCCAGTCGATGCAGCGCGTGCGCACCTCGCCGTTCCTGCTCCACACCGACGACGTGCGCGGGTTCGTCTTCGACGTCACCACCGGCCTGCTGCGCGAGGTCCACTCGGCCGCCTGACCGCCTGCCGGCCTCCCCGCCCTTCCGCCGCGGCGGCTCCCGTGGCCGCCGCGGCGCCGGAATCGTGACAGACAGGCGCTTTTCACGGCCAGTTGTCCGCCGCCGAGTGACACGAAGCGGTAACGGCAACAAGAATGCGGTGGTGACCTTCGCCGGACCTTCCGGAGGAGTGTCCGAACTTCTTCCGGGGCGGGCCGCGCACACGCGGGCAGGCCCCTGCGCGAAGGGCCGAGGAGGGCCGGGTGACCACCTATGACGATCGAGCGAGCCTCGCGGATCTGACCGCCACAGCCGAGCGGGTGCGCAGGTCGGTGGAGCGGGTGATCGAGGGCAAGCCCGAGGTCGTACGGCTCTCGCTGACCGTGCTGCTCGCCGAGGGGCACCTCCTCATCGAGGACGTCCCCGGCGTGGGCAAGACCATGCTGGCCAAGGCGCTGGCCCGGTCGATCGACTGCTCGGTGCGGCGCATCCAGTTCACTCCCGACCTGCTGCCCTCGGACATCACCGGCGTGTCGGTCTTCGACCAGCAGCGGCGGGACTTCGAGTTCAAGCCGGGCGCGATCTTCGCCCAGATCGTGATCGGCGACGAGATCAACCGCGCCTCGCCCAAGACCCAGTCGGCGCTGCTGGAGTCGATGGAGGAGCGCCAGGTCACCATCGACGGGCACACCTACGAACTGCCCGACCCGTTCATGGTGGTGGCCACCCAGAACCCGGTCGAGATGGAGGGCACCTACCCGCTGCCCGAGGCCCAGCGCGACCGCTTCATGGCGCGGGTGTCCATCGGCTACCCCGGACCGGAGGCCGAGCTGCGGATGCTCGACGTGCACGGCGGGCACTCGCCGCTGGACGACCTGCGGCCGGTGGCCCACGCCCACGACATCGTCCGGCTGATCGACGCCGTCCGCACGGTGCACGTCGCCGAGGCCGTGCGGCGGTACGCCGTGGAGCTGGTCGGGGCCACCCGCGCCCACCCGGACCTCAGACTCGGGGCCTCGCCCCGCGCCACCCTGCACCTGCTGCGCGCCGCGAAGGCGTCCGCCGCCCTGAGCGGCCGGGACTACGCCCTGCCGGACGACGTCCAGGCGCTGGCCGCGCCGGTGCTCGCGCACCGGCTGCTGCCGACCGCCCAGGCCCAGGTGAACCGCCGCACGGCGGAGCAGGTGGTGCTGGAGATCATCCAGCGGACGCCGGTCCCGACCTCGCCCGGCGGCGCCGCGCCGGGCGGCTCCCCCTACCCCCGGCAGCACGGGGCACGGCGGCTGTGACGGCGGCCGGTGAGCCCGGCGCCCCGGAAGGCGGCGGGGGCGGCCTGCGGACCGCGCTGGGCGGACTCACCACGCGGGGGCGCTCGTTCCTGGCCGCCGGGGTGGCCGCCGCCGTCTGCGCGTACGTCCTGGGCCAGAGCGACCTGCTCCGCGTCGGGCTGCTGCTGGCCGTGCTGCCGCTGGTCTGCGTGGCCGCGCTCCACGGCGCCCGCTACCGGGTCACCGGCGCGCGGCGCCTGTCGCCGTCGCGGGTTCCGACGGGGGCGGAGGCACGGGTGCACCTGCGGGTGGAGAACGTCGCCCGGCTGCCCACCGGGCTGCTGATGCTCCAGGACCGGGTCCCGTACGTGCTGGGGCCGCGCCCCCGCTTCGTCCTGGACCGGGTGGAGGCGGGCGGCCGGCGCGAGGTCTCCTACCGCGTCCGCTCCGACCTGCGCGGCCGCTACCCGCTGGGCCCGTTGCAGCTCCGGCTGGAGGACCCGTTCGGGATGTGCGAGCTGACCCGCTCGTTCAGCGCGTACGACACCCTCGTCGTCATCCCGCGCACGGTGCCGCTGCCCGCCCTGCGGCTGGCCGGGGAGGCCTCCGGGTACGGCGACGGGCGGCAGCGCTCGCTCGCGCTCGCCGGCGAGGACGACATCATTCCGCGCGGCTACCGGCACGGCGACGACCTGCGCCGGGTCCACTGGCGCTCCACCGCGCGCCACGGCGAGCTGATGGTGCGCCGCGAGGAGCAGCCGCGGCGCGCCCGCTGCACGGTGCTGCTGGACACCCGGCGCGTCGCCTACGAGGGGGCCGGCCCCGACTCGGCGTTCGAGTGGGCGGTGTCGGGCGCGGCCTCCGCGCTCGTGCACATGCTGGAGCGCGGCTTCGCGGTACGGCTGCTCACCGACGACGGGAGCGCCGTGCCCGGTGAGGGGACGGGCGGGTTCGCCGGGACCGGCCAGGAGTCCGCGGACGCCGCGGGGCTGATGCTCGACTCGCTCGCGGTCGTCGGCCCTTCCGACGGCGGGGGCCTCTCCCGCGCCCACGGCGTGCTGCGCGGCGGCGACGAGGGGCTGCTCATCGCCTTCCTCGGCGATCTGGACGAGGAGCAGACCGCGATCGCCGCCCGGATGCGGCAGCGCGCCGGTGCGGCGGTCGCGTTCGTTTTGGACGGCGCCGCCTGGGCGGGCGACGCGGCGGGGGCGGAGCGGGCCGGGGAGCGGCTGCGGCGGCTGCGCGAGGCGGGCTGGACCGCGGTGCCCGTGGAGCCGGGGGCCGAGTTGCCCGCACTGTGGCGGGCGGCGGGCGGGGAGCCGGTCGACCCGCACTCCGCCGGCGGCGGGTCGACAGGTTTCGCGGGTTTCACGGGGGGACAGTCATGAGCGGACGGGCCCGGCTGACGCTGTGCGCCTACGCGGCGGCGCTGCTGTCGGCGGGGGCGCTGCTTCCGCTGGTCGAGGGGGCGGGCTGGCTGGTGCAGGCGGCGGTGCTGCTCGGCGTGCAGAGTGGGGTGGGCGTTCTCGCGCGCCGCGTGCCGCTGGCGCGGCCGCTGACCGTCGCCGCCCAGGCCCTGGTCACCCTGGTTCTGCTGACCCTGGTGTTCGCGCGGGAGCACGCCCTGCTCGGGGTGGCGCCCGGCCCGCGGGCGGTCGTGCGGCTCGGGGAGCTGCTGGCGGCGGGCGCGGAGGACGTCGGCACGTACGCCTCCCCGGCCCCGTTGACGGACGGCATCCGGCTGATGGTGGTCGGCGGCGTGGTGCTGGTCGGGCTCGCGGTGGACGTGCTGGCGGTGACCTTCCGCAGCGCGGCCCCGGCCGGGCTGCCCCTGCTCGCGCTCTACTCGGTCGCGGCCGGCCTCTCCGACGGCGGCGCGAGCCCGCTGTGGTTCGTGTCCGCCGCCGCGGGTTATCTGCTGCTCCTGCTGGCGGACGGCCGCGACCGGCTCTCCCGGTGGGGGCGCGTCTTCGGCGGCGCCCCGCACTCCTCGGGCGGCCTCGCGGACGGGCTGGCCGGGGCGGGCCGCGCCTCGCCGGTCCGCACCGGGCGGCGGATCGGCGCGCTGGCGCTCGGCATCGCCCTGGCCGTCCCGTCGGCCCTGCCCGCCCTGGGCGGCGGCCTGCTGGGCGGCGGCGGGCCGGGGAGCGGCAGGGGCGGTGGAGGCGGCACGATCTCCGCGGTCAACCCGCTGGTCTCGCTGCAGAACAACCTCAACCAGCCGGAGAACCGGGAGGTGATGACGTATCGCAGCACCATCCAGGACCCGCGGAGCCTGTACCTGCGCATCCTGGCCCTGGACCGGTTCGACGGCAGGGAGTGGCGCTCCTCCACGCGCGGGGTGGGAGACGTCCCCGACCGCCTGCCGCCGCCGGCCGGGCTGAGCGGGGACGTCCCGGCCACCGAGGTCCGGACGAACATCTCCGCCTCGCGGTCGTACCAGCAGACCTACCTCCCGCTCCCCTACCCGGCCGGCCAGGTCCGCATCGGCGGCCGCTGGCGGTTCGAGCCCGAGGGCCGCACCCTCATCGGCGACGGCGGGCAGACCACGCGGGGGGCGCGGTACGAGGTGGCCAGCCTGGTCGTGGAACCGACGCCGGCGCAGTTGGCGGCGGCCGGACCGCCGCCGCGGGCGCTGGCGCGCGAGTACACCCGCGTCCCCGACACGCTCCCGGAGGTGGTCGCCCGGACCGCCGAGAAGGTCACACGGGGGTCGGCCAACGCCTATGAGCGGGCCGTGAGGCTCCAGGACTGGTTCTCCTCCGAGGGCGGCTTCACGTACGACACCACCGTCGCCTCGGGGACCGGGGCGTCCGCCATCGCGCGGTTCCTCCGCGACAAGGAGGGCTTCTGCGTCCACTTCTCGTTCTCGATGGCGGCGATGGCCCGGACGCTGGGCATTCCGGCCCGCGTCGCGGTGGGCTTCACGCCGGGCTCCGTCAAGGCGGACGGGTCGACCTCGGTGGGGCTGCGCGACGCGCACGCCTGGCCCGAGCTCTACTTCGAGGGGGCGGGGTGGACCCGGTTCGAGCCCACCCCGAGCCGGGGCAGCACCCCGGAGTACACCCGGCCCGAGACCCCCGCCGGCGACACGGGCGACCCGGTGGAGCCCTCGCCGGGCACCTCGGCCGCACCGCCGGCCGCGCCGACCCCCGAGGACGGCTGCTCGCCGCAGTTGCGCCGGCAGGGTGAGTGCGGCGCCTCGCGGGAGCCGTTGGCGGCGGCCCCGACCGACCGCACCCTCACGCCCGACATGGTGCTGCTGATGCTCCTCGCCGCCGTTCCGCTGCTGCTGGTGCTGGCGCTGCCCCTGACGCCGCTGCTGTGGCGGAACTGGGCGCGCGACCGCCGGCTGGGCGCGGTCGGCCGGACGCCCGCGGACGCGGCCCGCCGGACGCTGGGGGCCTGGCGGGAGGTGGGCGACACGGCCTGGGACCACGGCATCGCGCCCGACGCGTCGCTGACGCCCCGGAAGGCGGCGGCGAGGATCGTCCGGCTGGGCCGGCTCGACACCACCGCGGCCGAGGCCCTGCACCGGATCGCGGGCGCGGTGGAGCAGGTGCTGTACGCCCGTGAGCCGCGGCCCGCCGCCGGGCTGACGGAGGACGTGCTGGCGGTGGGGACGGCCCTGCGGGCCTCGTCCGGCCGGGGGGCGCGGCTGCGGGCGACGCTGCTGCCCCGCTCCTCCGTCCGGGTGGTGTGGGCCGTCTCGAAGCGCCGGGAGGCTCTCGCGCAGCGGTGGGCCGCCCGTCCGGGACGCGGTCGCTGGACGTCGCGGCTGCGCCGCCTCGTACGCCGGGACGGTTGACCCGACCGGGTCGGGGCGGGCAGGGTCGGCCCGCTCCCGACGGCGGCCGGGTGGGGGCGTTGGCTTCCTGACGGCGGCCAGTGCGCCGGACGGTTCGGCGGAGTCCGAGGTGCGCACGGTGCGGGGGCTTTGGCCTCCTGCTGGGCGCGGCCGGGCGGGGGACGGACGTATCCGATGGGCTGACGCGGTCCGGGGCCCGGTGCGGCAGCGGGGCCCAGCGGTGCGGCGGGGTCGGCATCCGGGTGCGCCGGGCGGCGTCCGGGGCCAGAGGTGCGTACCGTCGGGGCGCTGACCGCGCTGCACGGCTGAGGGGCGGCCGCGTCTCCGCGACCGCCCCTCGGCAGTCAGTCTCGTAGGCCGTACGCGCCGCCACCGCTCCCGTCGGAACGGACGGGGGGCCGCGGAGTCGCCCTACTGGCCCTGTTCGTCGCGGCGGCGCTGCCAGCGTTGTTCGATGCGGTTCATCATCGACCGGCGTTGCCTCGGCCGGCGGCCCGCGTCGCCGATCCCGCCGGCGGCGGCGGGCTGCTGCTCACCGGGCTTGGGCGCCTTGCGCCAGCCGGTGACCGCGAGCACGGCGCAGCCGAGCATGACGAGGAACCCCACCACGCTGATCCAGATCTGCTGGGCGACCATTCCGGCCATGAGGAGCGCGATACCCACCAGGAAGCCGCCGACTGCCTGGTAGACCCTTCGTCGGGTGTACGTACGCAGCCCGCTTCCCTCGAGCGCTGTCGCGAACTTGGGATCTTCGGCGTACAGCGCTCGCTCCATCTGCTCGAGCATTCGCTGCTCGTGCTCCGAGAGCGGCACGGCATCCTCCTCGTCGTCGGCCGCGGGGGCGACCGGTAAGCGGCCCTTCCAGGATAGGCAGGGATTCGTCCCCGTGAAACCCGCCCTATAGCGCCCAGCCAGTCCGGACCGCCATGTCGGCTCGGCTGCTGAGGCGTAGATTCCCCGACGACCGATCCGCCATGCCGGATGGTGTCACCAGAATCATACGGGGCGTACGCCCGGTACGGGGGCCCCGAGCCGGACTCCCTCCGCCGCCCGCGGGGCTGACCAGCGCCGCACGGTCCGCCGCCCGGTCCCGGCGGCGCAGCCGCGCCCAGGGGTTCAGGAGCGCTTCTCGCCCAGAACGTGCAACTGGGTGGCGAGGGAGTGGAACGCGGGCCGCTCGGCGACGGCCGCTTCGAGCTTGAGCAGGGCCTCCATGGCGCCCGGCTCGGTGTCCACCAGGGCGCCGGGCACGAGGTCGGCGAAGACCCGCACGCCGTGCACCGCGCCGACCTCCATGCCCGCGCCGGAGACCAGGTCGGAGAGCTGCTCGGCGGTGAACCTGCGGGGCACCGGGTCGCCCTCGCCCCAGCGGCCCGCCGGGTCGGTGAGCGCCTGCCGGGCCTCGGTGAAGTGGCCGGCGAGCGCACGGGACAGCACGGCTCCGCCCAGACCGGCGGCGAGCAGGCTGAGCGCGCCGGAGGGGCGCAGCGCCTCGGCCGCGTTGCGCACGCCCTCGGCGGGCTCGTCGACGTACTCCAGGACGCCGTGGCAGAGCACCGCGTCGAAACCGCCGCGCTCCACGACGTCGAACAGCCCGAGGATGTCGCCCTGGACCCCCCGGACCCGGTCGGCGACCCCGGCCTCGGCCGCGCGGCGCTCCAGCGCGAAGAGCGCGTTGGGGCTGGGGTCGACGACGGTGACGCGGTGGCCGAGCCGGGCGGCGGGCACCGCGAAGTTGCCGGTGCCGCCGCCGGTGTCCAGGACGTCCAGGGCCTCCCGGCCGCTCGCCTCGGCCTGGCGGTCCAGAGCGTCCTTGAGGACCTCCCACACCACGGCGGTGCGAAGAGAGGCGCGGGGGCGTAGCTGGTCCGTCACGGCAGATGACTCCTCGGCACGGTGCCGCCGGGGACGGCGGAGCGTGAACAGTGCTGGTGGCGATGTGATCGGTCACCACCCTATTGCCTCGCGCCTCCGTCCAGGTCACCCGCCGCCCGGCCGCTCGGGCCGGGGCTGCGGGAGCACCGGCTGGAGCACCAGCAGCCGCTCCACCAGGCGCAGGAACATGGCCGCGTCGCGCAGCAGGTCGTCGGCGTCGCGCCGGCTGGCCGCACCCGGCATCCCGGCCTCGGCGCGGGCCCGGCGGTCGGCCCCCGAGGCGAAGAGGGCGCTCCACTCGGCCAGCTCGGGCGCCGTCTCCGGCAGGACCTCCCAGGCGCTGCGGATGCGCTCCCGGCGGCGCCTGGTCGCCTCGGGGCGGCCGCGGGCGGCCAGCACGGCCGCCGCGGTGCGCAGGGCGGCGAGATGGGCGGTGGCGTACCGCTCGTTCGGCTCGTGGAGCACGGCGGCCTCGTCGAGGCCGGAGCGGGCCTTGGCGAGCAGTTCGAGAGCGGCGGGCGGCGCGGTGGAGCGGCGCAGCACGGGGTGGACATCGGCAGCCGGACCGGTCAGTGAGGGGGCAGGGCTGACTGCGCGGCGCCGCGGGGCGGCGGCTGCGGACGAGCTGGCCATGACGAACCTCCTGTCGTCGTGTGACGGCTCTGTGGCCGTCTGTGTCCATGGTGCCGGTGCCCACTGACAATCGATGTGAACGCGGTTCTGACCTGCTGTTCCATCCCCGCAAGGTGCGTGGGCGGCATTCGTGCGCTGGGATTCGCCGCGCTCTCCGGACGCTTTGGACCGTCGCTGTCCCAGTGCTCACGCCTGGTGGCGCACCGGAGCGGGGGGCGTGCTCGCGCAGCGGTTTGGGTGAGCCCGGTGCTCGGTTCGGCAAGGATCCGCACGACCGCGGTGGCGTGCCGGCGTGGGCGATGCCCACGGATATGCCGTAGCGACGAGGTGTGCGAGGTGTCGCGCTTGCGCTGACGGGCGAGCGACAAGAGCCCGCCAGTGGGGCCGGAACTCGCGGCGGCGGCCACGTCGTACTGCCTGCTCCCGACCTGTACGCGCCCAGCAAGACGCGTCGAAGAGCGCCATCGTGCGCACGACTGCGCTCCGCATCATGGATCCGATGCGGAGCGCAGCCGTTCCCTACGCCTACTCGGCTAGTTCATCGATCCGCCAACCAACGACCCCGGATGACCCGGCGACGCCGTCGACGTCGATTTCGATCCGCGCCGGAGCATCCGTCATCCGTTGACGGACTGGGACGCTGTCGCACGCCACGATCCGCCGCACAGGACGTTTTACCGCGAGGCGATCCTCGCTTGTTCCCGAGCAGACGAACGACAGCGTGTAGGACTTACCCGGCGACAGGCTCGCGTAGGTATGGATTCCGTAGCTCGCACGTTCCAAGCCCGACTCCACGAACAGGCCGTCGGTACCGTCCACCTCCCCGATCCCCAGCGCCTCCTCCGCCTTCTCCTCCAGGATCTTCGCCTGGTCACGCGTCACAGACGGGGCAGCGCTCGGGCTGGATCGCACTGGCGGCCTCCCCGCAGCCCCGGAGCCGTCAGTGCATCCACCGATGAAGGCGACAGACAGGATCGGGACGAGGAGGACGGCACTACGGCGCGCAAGCCGTAGGTCGCAGATCAGGTTCGGGTTTCCCAGTATCGCCATCCGACCTCCCTGGTAGGCAACTTCGCGGTACCGGACCCCAACTTCTTCTTGCCGCAGCGGTCAGCACTCGTTTCGTACTTGGTCCAATTGGTCTTGTAGCCCCAAGAACCGTACTGCATGTGCCCGTAGTACCCGCTCTTGATGTCGTGCGAGTACCGGTGCCCCACGGTGACGCCGGCTTCGGCGACCACCTTAACGCCGAACTCCGTCTTGACCTTCGCGAGGATGACGCCCGCATCGGCTGAGACATTCCCGCTCAACTCGACCCCGATTTTGCCCGATTTCAGGACCTCGACGGTCATCTTCCCGCCTGGGCCGTCCTTGTACGAGGTACCGTTCCACTTGGATGGAACGTGGTAGTTCACCTTGTCCGAGACGGTGTACCACTTCTTGTACGGATTGTCGCAGCGCTTCGCCTCGACATCACCGTCGTCAGTCACTTCCGGCAGAGAGGCGAGCCGCCTCTCGACGGCCACCTCCTGATCCGACATCTCGAGAACCTCGACCGCACTGCCACTCAACTCCCGCGTACCGACCTGTTCCGGAAAAACCGTTTCAGGGGCCGCGTCAGCCGGTTCCTCAACCGCATGGGACGCAGTGGCCATAGTGACTCCGAGCGCCAGAACCGCAACCGGGACGAATAAGCTTTGCATCGATATTCCACGCAAGTGGATTCCCCTCCCCTGCCTCCAGGATTGGCGGCATAAGAGAAATGTATGGCGTGGCCGCTATTCCAGTCCGCCAGACGTTGATCCACTGAGGAAAACTCGAGGTCGGGCAGATGGCCAGCCCACGATCCAGCATCCGGCCCCGCCCCGTGTCCACCCGCCACCGCCGACCGAGCGGCTCGGGCGGCGCACCCCCGTACGACCCCAAGGGCCGGACGGCAGCACGGCGGTCAGCGGCGACTCGGTGTCGCACGACTCCGAGCCACCCTCGACGAGAGGGTCCGCCACGAGCTCGCAGCCCGCTCGCACGCCCTCCCGACAACGCTCCACCCACCCCCGGCATCACCCGTTTGCGTCGATCGCGAGTTCGGACTACCTTTTTGCACTGACCAGTCAGTCCAAAGAGCACGCGGCCGGGCCGCGGGCAGGACGGGACGAGATCAAGGGAGGGTCTGTGGAGAGCCCGCACGGCGCGGCGGTACGCGCCGAGGACTTGGGACTCAAGGGGCCGCGCGGTTGGGTCTTTCGGCATGTGGGGTTCAGCGCCGAGCCGGGTGCGGTGGTGGCGATCGAGGGGCCCTCGGGGTCGGGGCGGACGTGCCTGCTCCTCGCGCTGACCGGCCGGATGCGCATCACCGAGGGCCGCGTGGAGATCGGCCGTCTGCGGCTGCCCAAGCAGGCCGCCGCCGTGCGCAGGATCGCCGCGCTGGGACCCGTCGCGGCGGTGAACGAGCTGGACCCCGCCTTCACCGTGGCCGAGCACCTGCACGAACGCGCCCTGCTCCAGGGCCGTTACGGCGCTTCGCTGCGCAGCCTGCTGCGTCCGCGCGCCGAGCGCCGGGCCGCCGCGAAGGCCCGGATCGACGACGCCCTGGAGGCCGCCGGCCTCGACCTCGCCACGCTGCCCAAGGCGGGGCGGACCTCCGTGCGGGACCTGGAGCGACTCGAGGCGCTGCGGCTGTCCGTGGCCCTGGCGCTGATCGCCCGGCCGCGGCTGCTCGCCGTCGACGACGCCGACCTCAAGCTCTCGGACGCCGAACGCGTCGAGGCGTGGGCGCTGCTGCGCTCCGTGGCCGACGCCGGCGCCACCGTGCTCGCCGTGTGCAGCGAGGCCCCCGAGAACACCCACGTCGTGCGTACCGCACCCACCACCGATGAGGAGACGGCCGATGCGTTCGCCGAAGCTGGCCGCGCTTGAGCTGAAGCGGTTCGGCCGGGGAAGGCTGCCGGCCGCCGCGCTGGTCGCCCTGCTGCTCCTGCCGCTGCTCTACGGCGCCCTGTACCTCTACTCCTTCTGGGACCCGTACGGGAAGCTCGACAAGCTGCCCGTCGCACTGGTCAACGACGACAAGGGGGCCACCAGCGACGGCGAGCGGCTCGCCGCCGGGGACGAGATCAGCGAGAAGCTGCTCGACTCCAAGGTCTTCGCCTGGCACGAGGTGAGCGCCGCCGAGGCCCACAAGGGCGTCGAGGACGGCACGTACTACCTCTCGCTGACCATGCCCGCGGACTTCAGCGAGAAGATCGCGTCCAGCGGCGGGGACTCCCCCGAGACGGGCGCGCTCCAGGTGCGGACGAACGACGCGAACAACTACATCGTCGGGCAGATCTCCAAGACGGTCTTCGGCGAGGTGCGCAATGCCGCGTCCACCAACGCCTCGCGCGGCTTCCTGGACCGCATCTTCGTCAACTTCTCCGATCTGCACGACAAGACCGCCGAGGCGGCCAAGGGCGCGGACGAGCTCAAGGGCGGCATCTCCAAGGCCAAGCAGGGGTCCAAGGACCTCGCCGACGGGCTCAAGGACTCCAAGGCGGGCAGCAAGCGGCTCTCCGACGGGATCGTCAAGCTGGACCAGGGGTCGCGCGACCTCGCCGCGGGCTCCCGCCAGGTCGCCGACGGCACCCAGCTCCTGGCGGACAAGGTCAACGGGATCGCCGGCGACGTGCGCCCCTTCTTCCAGGACAACGGGAAGTCCATCCGCGACACGGCCCGGCTGGTCGCGGACACCTCGCAGGCCGTACGGGACAACCTCGACCTGCTGGTGAAGAGCGCGCCCACCGCGGCCACCGGGGCCAAGGAGGCCGCCGACGAGCTGACGGAGCTGCACCGCACCCAGTGCGAACAGGCCCCGGAGCCCGACGCGGCCGTCTGCCCGCCGCTGGAGCGCGCCAAGACCGCGGCCGTCGACGTCTCCAAGGTGGCCACCGACGTGAACGCCCTGGTCACCAACCAGAACGGCGCGCTGAAGAAGTTGAGCGGCGAGCTGGCCACCTTCCAGAAGCAGGCCGAGGCGCTGGCCCAGCGCGCGCCGACGCTGGACGACGACCTGGAGGCCGCCGTCAGCAAGGTCAACGAGCTCAACGCCGGGGCCGGCAAGGTCGCCAAGGGGGCGCAGGCCCTGCACACCGGGCTCGGTGACGCCCGGACCGGCTCCAGCGACCTCGACAGCGGGGTCGGCAAGTTGAAGACCGGCGCCGAGAACCTGGACGGCGGTCTCTTCCGGCTCGGCGACGGCTCGGCCTCGCTCGCCCAGGGCCTCAACGACGGCGTCGGCCAGATCCCCGACTACGACAAGAAGGACCGGGACGCGCGGACGGGTGTCATGGCCGACCCCGTGCAACTGGCCTCCCAGTCGCTGCACGCGGCCCCCAACTACGGCACCGGCTTCGCGCCGTACTTCATCCCGCTCTCCCTGTGGGTCGGCGCGATGGTGGCGTACATGCTGATCCAGCCGCTCAACCGGCGGGCCCTCGCCGCCGGGGCCTCCGCGTGGCGGATCGCCTTCGCCGGCTGGCTCCCGGTCGCCGCGATCGGCGTCCTCCAGGTCGGCGCGCTGCTGGCCGTCCTGCACTGGGGCCTCGGCCTCCAGATGGCGCGCGCCGCCGGGACCGTCGCCTTCCTGACGCTGGTGACCTGCTGCTTCGCCGCGATCGTGCAGTGGCTGAACGCCTGCTTCGGGGCGGCCGGACGCATCCTGGTGCTGGTGGTGCTGATGCTCCAGCTCACCTCGGCCGGGGGAACGTACCCCGTCCAGACCAGTCCGGGCTTCTTCGGGGCGATCCACCCGTACCTCCCGATGACGTACGTCGTGGAGGGGCTGCGCAGGCTGATCACCGGCGGCGGTCTCGGCCCGGTCTGGCTGGGCTGCGCGGTGCTGGGCGCCTTCACCGTCGGGGCCCTCGCCCTCACCGCGTTCACCGCGCGCCGCAAGCAGATGTGGAGCCTGAGCCGGCTCCACCCGGAGTTGAGCCTGTGAGCACGGCGGGACCTGGGAGAATCGGCCCCATGGAACGCAGTGGCACCACGCGCCGCCAGGCCACCCGGCAGAGGCTCTACGAGGCGGCGGTGACCCTCATCGCCGAGAAGGGGTTCTCGGCGACCACCGTCGACGAGATCGCCGAGCGGGCGGGGGTCGCCAAGGGCACGGTCTATTACAACTTCAAGAGCAAGACCGAACTGTTCGAGGAGTTGCTCCGGCACGGCGTCGGGCTGCTCACCGCCTCGCTGCGGACCGCTGCCGAGGAGTCCGCCGAACGCGGCGGCACCCGCGTGGAGGCGCTGGACGCGATGATCCGGGCCGGGCTCGCCTTCATCGACCGCTACCCGGCGTTCACCCAGTTGTACGTGGCCGAGCTGTGGCGCACCAACCGCGCCTGGCAGTCCACGCTGCTGGTGGTGCGCCAGGAGGCCGTCGCGGTCGTCGAGGACGTGCTGCGGGACGCGGTGGACACCGGTGAGCTGAGCGAGGAGATCGACATCCCGCTGACGGCGGCCGCGCTGGTCGGGATGGTGCTGGTGGCGGCGCTGGACTGGCAGGCGTTCCAGCCGGAGCGCTCGATCGACGAGGTCCACTCCGCGCTCTCGCTGCTGCTGCACGGGCGGGTCAGCGGGCACTGACGCCCGCGCTCCGCCCGGCGGGGGCCGGAAAGCCCAAGACGCCGGTCCGGTGAGGTTCGCATCCCCCGCGAACCCCGCCGGACCGGCGTCTTGCGTGCTGCCGGAGACCCGCTCCCCCGTGGCCCCGTGTCCCCCGTGGCCCCCCGGATCTCCGTACCGCACCCCCGTTGCGTCAGGAGAGCCGCGCCGTTCCGCCGCCCCGTGCCGGCGGTCCTGGCGCAGCGCCCCTTCCGTGGTCACCACTCTTCCGTCCGCGGGGGCGGCGGCCCATCCGCGCGCCTACTCATCTCCGCCCGTAGGTACGGGTACTCAGGCGGCCGCCGAGGCCCCCACCGGGCGCCCCGGCCGGGGGAGGGCCCTCCCGGAGCGGCCTGCCGGGGGAGGGCGCCGCGCCGGTCGATAAAGTCACCGGCATGGCACGCATTGCGGTGATCGGCGCCGGGACGGGCGCGATGGCGGCGGCCGCCCGGTTGGCCGTGGCGGGCGACGAAGTGACGGTGTACGAGCGCTCGGCCGTCTACGGCGGCTCGCTCGGCCGGTACGAGCACGACGGCTTCGTCTTCGACACCGGACCCGGCCTGCTGCATCTGCCCGCCGTGCAGCGCGACCTCTTCGTGAAGACCGGCAGGGAGTCGCTGGAGCAGTCCGTCACGCTGACCCAGATCGACCCGGCCGGCCGCCACCTGTTCGCGGACGGCACGGCGGTGTCGCTGCCCAACGCCTCTCGGGCGGGGGTGGCCGCCGCCCTGGACCGGGCCCTCGGCTCGGGGGCCGGGGCGCGGTGGAGCGACTTCATGGACCGGGCGCGCGACGCCTGGGACCGGTCGCGGCGGCCGCTGCTGGAGGAGCCGCTGCGGGCGGACCACCAGGTGCTCGGGCGCGACCCCTATCCGGCGCTCCGCCGGCGCCGCCTGCTGCGCGGGCCCCGGCAGGCGGCCACGGTCGCGGAGATCGGCGCGCTGGAGCTGGCCGACCCGCGCCTCGCGGCCCTGCTGGACGGCTACGCCCTGGCGTACGGGCTCGACCCGCGCCACGCCCCGGCGAGCGCGGCGCTGCTGCCGTACATGGAGCAGACGTTCGGCAGTTGGTACGTGATGGGCGGGATGCGGGAGCTGGCGCGGGCGGTGTACGAGCGGTGCCTGGCCCGCCGGGTGGAGTTCGTCTTCGGGGCCGAGGCGGTCCGGGTCGTCGAGCGGGACGGCCGGGCGGCGGGCGTGGAGCTGGCGGGCGGCGAGGTGGTCGAGGCCGACCGGGTGGTGCTCGGCGTCCGGCCGCGCCCCGGCCTGGTGCCCGGTCAGGGGGTGTGGGGCGCGGGCGATGTGTCGGTGCGTCCGGGCGCCGCGCCGGGGCGGTTCGCGGTGCTGCTGTCGCTGCGCGGGGCCCGTGAGGCCGACGCGGTGCACCGGACCGTGGTGCACAGCGCCGACGGCGCGGCGGAGCAGGCGGCGGTGTTCGGGGGCCGGGTCGCCGAGCACCCCACGGTGACGGTGCTGCGCCCCGACGATCCGGCGACCCGCCCGGACGCGGCGCACGAGGCGGTCACCCTGATGGCGACGGTGGCCCCGCACGGCCCGGTCGACTGGACGGACGCGGGGGTGCGGCAGCGGTTCGCCGACGCCCTGGTGGAGCGGGCGGCCGCGGCCGTGCCCGGACTGCGGGAGCGGACCGTGCACACCGAGGTCCGCACGCCCGCGGAGACCGAGGCGGAGACGGGGGCCGCGGGCGGCGCGGTGCCGCCGCCCGCGCTGGCCGGCGCCCGCGGCGCGTATCTGCACCCCGGCAACCTCACGCGGCTGCCGGGCCTGTACCTGGCGGGCGGCTGGGCGCATCCGGGCGGCGGGCTCGCGCACGCCGGGATGTCGGGGGCGCTGGTGGCCGGCCTGGTGGTGGAGGGCGACGACTTCCGCGGCTCCCGCTGAGTCGGGGCGCGGGCCGGGCGCTCACGGGGCCGGGGCGCACGGGCCGGAGCGCGCAGGGGGCGTAGGCGGGCGAGCCGGGCGCGTGCAGGGCCGGGGCGCACGCACGGGCCGGAGGCGGGCGAGCCGGCGCGTACCAGGCCGGGCGGGCACGGGGCCGGACGCCTGCGGCCGGGCGTGCGGGCCGGGTGGCGCGGGGCCGGGCGCGTGTCGATGTCCGCGCCGGCGGCCCCGCGGTCGGGTCAGTAGCGGTACGGGTCGTTCTGGCCGGTGTCGTGGCCGTTGCCGTACGGGGCGGGCTGCTCCGGCGGCAGCGGGGGGAAGGGGACGGCGTCGCGCTGCTGCGGGACCCAGACGCCCCCCGGCGGGGTGTCGGTGCTGTACGGCTCCGCGCCGGGGCCCTGGGCATAAGGGTCGGCGTACCGCTGCTTGTCGTCCTGGTGGTCGTAGGTGTTGCCGTAGGCGTCGTAACCGCCGTACGCGGGGGTTTGGTTGGTGGTGCCGATGTACGGGTCGGAGTAGGCGGCGTATCCCTGGGGGTCCGTGCCGTAGTCGTACGTCGCGGCGTAGGCGTCCTGGGCCGGCTGCGGGACGTAGCCGGTGTGCGGGTCGTACGCCGTGTGCCGCTGCCCGTCCTGGTGGGCGTGGTCGGGGCCCTCCGGGCCCGCGCCGTAGCCGGTGGGGCCGTACCCGCCGTACGGGCCGGCCTCATCGGGCGCGGGGTCGGTCGGGGGCTGGTCGTGGCCGGGTCCGGCGGGCTGCGGGGCCGAGACCTCCAGGTCCGAGACCTCCAGCGTGGGCTCCTTGACCGCGGCGCGCTCGCCGCGCTTGCGGCGGCGGCTCTCCCCCGGACTACCCCCGATGGCCCAGCCGGTGGAGAAGCCGCGCCGGAAGGAGAGCGTCACGAAGGTCTGGCCGGTGGCGAAGGTGAGCGTGCCGACGACGATGACCAATGGCGCGGAGAGCAGGACTCCCAGCACCACGCCGAGGAAGCCGGTGAAGGCGAGGAGCCTCCAGCGCAGCCGCGCCTTGTACTGCAGCAGCACCTCGCCCAGCAGCCACAGCGCCACCAGACCGAATGCGATGTAGAGGACCGTCCAGCCCACGCCCGCCCCCTCCTGCGGCCGCAACCGCTCGGGTGGCGGGTACGGCCGGTCACGACTGCTTGTGCAGTCCGAGTCTCTCGTAGATCTCGAGCGTAGCCGTCGAGTTGTTGAGCGTGATGAAGTGCAGTCCGGGCACACCTTCGGACAGCAGCTCCGCGCAGAACTCCGTTGCGAACTCGATGCCAATGGAGCGTACAGCGGCCGGATCGTCCTTGGCCGCGAGGATGCGCTCTTTCAGCTCCTCGGGCACGGTCGCGTTGCTGAGCTGGGAGAACCTCTCCCACTGCTTGACGCTGGTGATCGGCATGACCTCGGGGATCACGGGCGTCTCACAGCCGGCGGCGACCACCCGGTCGCGCATCCGCAGGTAGTCCTGCGGGCGGAAGAACATCTGGGTGATCGCGTAGTCGGCGCCCGCGCGGCACTTGTCCACGAAGTGGCGGATGTCCGTCTCCCAGTCGGCGGACCGGGGGTGCATCTCGGGGAACGCGGCGACGCCGACGCAGAAGTCGCCCGACTCCTTGATGAGGCGGACGAGGTCGGCGGCGTACTTCACGCCCTGCGGGTGCTCGATCCACTCGCCCATCGGGTCGCCGGGCGGGTCGCCGCGGACCGCGAGGATGTTCCTGATGCCCGCGTCGGCGTACTGCCCGATCATGTTGCGCAGTTCGGCGACCGAGTGGTTCACCGCGGTGAGGTGGGCGACCGGGGTGAGCGTGGAGTCCGCGGCGATCTGCTGGGTCGCCCGGACCGTCCCGGCGCGGGTGGAGCCGCCCGCCCCGTACGTCACGGAGACGAAGCTCGGGCGGACCGCCTCGACCCGGCGCAGCGCGTTCCAGAGGTTGCGCTCCCCCTTCTCCGTCTTGGGCGCCCAGAACTCGAAGGAGTACGAGGTCTTGCCGGTCGCGAGCAGGTCACGCACGGTGCGCGCGTGGTCCGTCCTGGTGGAAGGGGTGCCAAGGGCCATAGGGGGAGGTTATCCAGGGCTGGGCGCTCCCCCAACCGGAGCAACGGGTTTCATCCCGTTATGCCGGATTGTTGTCCACTCTTCGGACAGCGGTCCGGGATCCCGGCCCCCGGCCCGCGAGGGGTCACAGGGCGCGGGCCCGGACGCGCTCGGCCAGCTCGGCGGCGGCCGCCGCCGGGTCGTCGGCCTCGGTGAGCGCCCGGACGACGACGATCCGGCGGGCCCCGGCGTCCAGCACCTGGTCCAGGTTGCCCGCGTCGATCCCGCCGATCGCGAACCAGGGGCGGGCGGGGGCGAGCGAGGCCGCGTGGCGCACGAGGGCGAGGCCGGGGGCGGGCCGGCCGGGCTTGGTGGGGGTGGGCCAGCAGGGGCCGGTGCAGAAGTAGTCCACGCCGTCCTGGACGGCGGCGGCGTCGACCTCGGCCTCGGCGTGCGTGGACCGGCCGATCAGCGGGTCCGCGCCGATGATCGCGCGGGCCGCGGGGACCGGCAGGTCGCCCTGGCCCAGGTGCAGGACGTCCGCGCCGACGGCGTGGGCCACGTCGGCGCGGTCGTTCACCGCGAGCAGCTTGCCGTGCCGGCGGCAGGCGTCGGCGAGGACCGCCAGGTGCTCCAGCTCCTCGGCGGCCTCCATGCCCTTGTCCCGGAGCTGGACGACGTCCACCCCGTGGGAGAGCACGGCGTCCAGGAACGCGGGGAGGTCGCCCTGCCGCTTGCGGGCGTCCGTGCACAGGTAGAGCCGGGCGTCGGACAACTGCTCGCGAGGCGTGGGCATGGCGAAAGCTCCCCCGTGGTCGTGGGGGGGGGGGGGGGGGGGGGGGGGGGGGGGGGGGGGGGGCGGCGGGGGGGGGGGCTGCGGGAGACGCGCATCCGTCCTTCCTCCTTCTCT
>NZ_JBVJCD010000006.1:123330-173763 GCF_055588985.1 Streptomyces sp. NPDC041970 | reverse complement strand
CCCCGCGGAGCGGGTATCCATGCGCTGCGCGCATGGCAGAGACGGAATGCGCTGCGCGCATTCTGAAAGGCGCTGCGCGCCTTTTTAGAAAGCGCTGCGCGCTTTCTAAAATTCACGCTTTGCGTGAATTGGATTACCGCTGCGCGGTAATCGTGTGGGGTCCCTTCGCTGCGCTGCGGGACCGGGCGTCCGCTGCGCTCCCGCCCTGCCGGCTTCGCCGGGCTGGCTACGGTGGAGGGGTGGCGATGCATCATCTTGCCTGCCAGGTGCGATCCCAGATGGCCTGTCACCACCGACCGGGGCCGGCCCCGTTGCCCGCCCTCTCCGGGGGGGCCCTTTCGAGGGCAGGGAAACCGCCTCACGATACGAACCCCTCCGAGGTTGCGGAGGGGGTAAGTGCCCGCACAGGCTTTGTGTCGATCCGAGGGGCATAGCACACTGGCAAACCACCGAGAGGGTAGATTGAGACGACCTCAACTCGAAGGAGTGCATCACGCTGCATGAACCTGGTGCATCAAGTGATGCACCAGGTAGCATCCCGAGGGAACAGTCACCCCCTCCCCGGATATGGAGACGTCACGTATGAGTCAGGAAATTATGCTCCGTCCGCATCAAGCGGAAGCCGTGGACGCGATCGTGGCCGGGCTGGAGATCCGGCCGGGGCAGCGTATTCCGGAGAACGGTTTGCGGGGTCAGGTGCACGCGGCGTGTGGCACGGGAAAGACGTTCATTGCCGCCGGTGCGGCCCAGCGCATTTCTCCGCACGGGCGGGTCCTGGTCCTTCTTCCGACGTTGGAGTTGTTGGCGCAGACGGTGCGGGAGTGGCTGGCTTTCGGGCGTTCGGGGCCGATGGTGGCGGTGTGCTCGATGGAGGACGACCCGCGGCTGTACGACCTGCGGGTCCCCTCGACGACGAGCGCCCCGCAGCTCGCGTTGCACTACGGCAGCGGGCCGGTGACGGTCTTTGCGACGTACTCGTCCCTGCCGGTCCTGGTGGAGGCCCACGAGGGCTCCTACGGGCTTCCGGTGGACGTGTGGGATCTGGTCTGTGTGGACGAGGCGCACAGGACCAGCGGGTCGCTGGGGAAGGCGTGGGCGGTCGTCCACGACCAGGAGCAGGTGCCGGCGATGCGGCGCCTGTATCTGACGGCGACGCCGCGGATCTGGATGGAACGGCCCCGGCCACGGTGGAGGCCGGAGGAGTCGGGGACGGGAGCGGGGTCGGGGGCGGTGGATCGCCTGCCGGCGGAGATGGCGTGCTCCATGGCGGATGAGCGGATCTTCGGGCCCGTGCTCTGGGCCATGGACCTCTCGGACGCGATCTCGCGGGGCCTGCTGGCCCGATATCAGATCGTGGTCGTCGAGCTGCGGGACAAGCGGCTGACGCTGGAGAAGCTGTACGGGGAGGAGCGGAACGAGGAGCACGTGCGGGGTGAGCGCCTGGCGGTGCTCCAAGCCGCCCTCCTGGAGACGATGGCCGAGCACGGACTCCAGCGGTGCATCACCTTCCACCACCGCACCGTCGAGGCGCACGCGTTCTCCGCCGGGTTGGGCAAGGTCGCGGCCCGGCTGCACGCGGCCGATCCGGACCGGCACCCCGCGCGGGTGTGGTCGGGGTGGCTGTCGGGCCAGCACGAGCCCGAAGCACGCGCGGACGAACTCGGCCGGTTCGGGCGGTGCGCCGGCCGTGCGGTGATGTCGAACTGCCGGGTCCTCGGCGAGGGCGTCGACTGCCCGAGCGTGGACTCCGTCGCTTTGATCGACCCGAAGGGATCGGCCGTTGATATCGTCCAGGCCATCGGAAGGGCACTCCGCCAAAAGCCCGGCCAGGACAAAATGGCGACCCTCATCGTGCCTGTTTTCCTCGGCCCGGACGAAACCCAGGAGGATATGCCGTATTCGGCTTCCTATCGGCCTTTGCTGAAAGTTCTTTCCGGGCTGCGCGCGCACGATGAACGCGCCGTGGAAATGCTGGCCATTCCGCAGGAGGACACGGCGCGCACGAAACCGGGGTCGGCCTGGCTCGGTCGCGCACCGGAGAGCGACGACGAGGAGGAACAGCGGTTGCTGCTCCGGTTCGGAGCGCACCGGGATCCGGCGCTGGTGGCGCGACTGGTGCAGTACAACCTGATCGAGCCCGAGCACGCGAACTGGCGGGCCGGACACCGGGCCGCGGTCGCCTACCGGCAGCGGGAAGGCGACCTCGCGGCGCCCTACCACCACGTCGAGGGCGGCGACGAGCGGGGCGAGGGTGGGTTCCCGTTGGGACGGTGGCTGTCCGACCAACGGCGGGCGATGCGGGCCGGGACCATGCTGCCCGAGCGGGCGCAGGACCTGGAGGCGCTGGACATCGTCTGGGACCCGGCCGACGCCGCGTGGGAGGAGAACCTGGGTGCGGCCCGCGCGTACTTCGAGGCGTACGGAACTCTCGCCGCGCCGGTCACCGCGATGATGCTGGACCGGCCGGTGGGGCAGTGGTTGGCGAACGCGCGGAAGAAGGGCGGGCTCGGCAAGGACCCGGAACGGGCCAAGCGGCGTGCGGCGGCGCTGGCCGCGATCGATCCGGACTGGAACCCCGCGTGGCCGGTGGACTGGCAACGCCACTACGCCGCCCTGGCGGGCCTTGCGAAGCCCGGCAGCACGCTCGGGCGCCTGGAGCCGGGGGCGCTGGTCAACGGCCTGGACGTCGGCCGGTGGCTCACAGCCCAGCAAGAGGCGTGGGGACGGCTGTCCGAGGAGCAGCGCGAGCGCCTGGTCCAGCTCGGCGTCCGGCCGACCGAGAAGCCGGATACCGCGCCCGTGAAGGCGCGGTCGCGGCGGGCGCCGGGCGGGGCGTTCCAGCGGGGCATCACTGCGCTCGCCCAGTACGCCGAGCGGGAAGGGCGGGTCGTCGTCCCGCGGACCCACATCGAGGAACTCCCGGACGGACCGGTGAAACTGGGAATCTGGATCAGCAACACCCGCAACCGGCGCGCGGGGTTGACCGAGGAACAGCGCGGGCAGCTCACCGCACTCGGCGTGAACTGGGCAAAGCCGGCGACGGCACCATGAGCACGAAGAGGGCGGCGCGCGAGGAGGGCAGTGCGCAAGGGGTACGGCGCGCAAGGGCGGTGACGGGGTCACCAGCCCCCCGATGGTCTGCCGGGCCGCACATCGTCATGGCGGACGAGTGGGAGTCGGTGAGCGCGAAGGTCTGGCGCAGCCAGCTCAACTGGCCGGCGGTCAGCTCTCCGATGGACAGTGCGCGCAGCGCGTGCCACAGCATGACGGCATTCCTATCGACGGGCGTACGGACGGGCACGGACTAGGCGGCGGTGTGCGGGGCGAGGTGGATCGGGTTGGCCCAGGCGCGGCCTCCGGAGGCGTCCTCGACGGTGACTCGGCAGAACCCATCGCGGAACATCGCGCTCCTCCACCCGCCGCGAACACCCGCGAACCCCCAACTCCACTTCCGACCCCGAGCCCCTCCCCGTGACCACGGCCTTCGAGACCGCAGCCCGTCCGGGAACACCGGGCCCGCACAACGCGGCCGCCACTCCTTCGCCCTCCCTCTCGCGGGCGAAGGCATCGACCATGCCAGCTCCTGTGTCCAACGGGCCGTGCTCCCCGCCCTCGCGGTGCTCCACCTCGACGACGCTCCCGCCGGGCAGGTATTCCTCCTGGCCTTCGCAGCGTCCATTCCGACGCTGACGAACGCCCTTCCGGCCGGAGTGCCGGCTACGAGCAGTGCCTGGCCGATCGACCGCCAGCCGAAAGAGAGTTCTTCGCCCCCTGGCCGGGAAGCCATTCACTCTAACGGGGTAATGCATGGGGGATCGCGGGATAGTACCTTAAGAAGATATCGGCGTCACATATGACTGGACTTCAGTCATTCTTCTGATCACATGCCCGGCGCGGCATCGTGTAGTACCAGCAGCAAAACCCTGCAAGAGGCCGACGAGGCCGCTTCTGTTTTCCACTTCAAGGGCACGACCGGCTTGGGCCATGCGGCTGGATGACGATCGACGTCATATCAGCCATGACACGGCGAACAGCCTTCCCACGGTCTCCTTTCGCTCCCCGATGCGAGGCCCGCCTTCAGTCCCCAGGATTCCTCAACGCGCCGACCCTCTCTCGACTTCCACTCGTTTCGGCCCCAGGGCGACGTTTACCCTCGCGCTCGAACTGCCAGACGCAGGGGCGCGCGGCCAGCGCCATCTCTCCACCCAACAAAAGGAGTTGATCCATGAGCACATGCGGCTGCGGGCAGCCCCCGATCACCATCGGCGACTGTCCGCCCCCCAAGCCAGGCTGCCCGCCCACTCCGTGTACCTGCTCCAAGCGGTCCGAGCGCTGCGAGACGACCTCACTGCGGGACTCCGCTCCCTACCGGGTCGCGGCGACCGCGAGGAGCACCGACCCGACGCCGTACTACACCATCGCGAACACCCACGCGGCTCTGGACCCCGTCGTCGCCCAGACCATCCTGAACAGCGGCACGGGCACGTTCCCGGCCGACGACGGGACGCACAACGGGCAGCACACCTGGCTCGCCGGAGTCGTGCACGTCGATCCCGCGTCACTGCGCGGCAGCCCCACCAACGTCACGATCAGCGCCTCGGTCCGTGTGCACAACGATGGCCCGGCCGCGGCGTGCCGACTCTACGGACGCTTCGCACTCTGGAACGGCACGACCCCGATCCGCACCGATCTCCTGGGCCCGCCCGACCTGCCCGCGGGCGGCGATGACAACGGCGCCATCCAGGCGGCCACCGTCCCCCTCGCGGACGTCCTCGCGGGCAAAGTCGTCGTCGAGCTCAACTTGGAGACGGGCAACGACGACGCCTGCCGAGTCGGCCCCAAACAGTGGACCGTCGACAGCTTCGTCCTCACCGTCCAGGCGTCCGCCCCGGGCTGCGGCAGACCGTTCCTCCGTACGACCTGCCGCGACTGCGACGGCGCGATCACCTGCACGACCGACACCCTCGACGGCTCGTCCCGCCCCTACGCCCCGGTCCCCCCTGTCGTCCCCGTCTCCTCCTGCCAGGACGGTTGCTCCACCGCGCGCCCTCCGTGCATCTCCACCGACCGGGGCAACGCCATCACCCGTGGCAGCGACGGGTGCCTGTACGCACCCGATGCACCAGCTCTGGACCCGTCCCCGTGCAATGCCGCACGGCACACGACCGGTGGGCTGCTCGTGCCACGGATCGACGTCACGGGTATCGCTCCCGGCGGCAACACCAGCTCCCACCGGTCGGTGGACATCGACGTCACCGGGACGCCCGGCTGCCCCGAGCGGTGGCGGGTCGGCGCCCGCCTCACCCCGGTGAGCGCGTTCCTCAATGCCGAGCGGCAGCACGCCAACCTCCTGGCCCGGGCCGGCACCGACGTGCCGATCCCCGAGTCCGACATCGTGCTCCCGGAAGCCGGTGTCTACCACATCGACAGCGACGTGCGGTACGCGCTCGGTTCCGCCACCGGGGGCAGCGGCTACATCATCGGCTGGCTCCGGGACGAGACCACCGACACCCTCCTGACGAGCTTCACCCAGATCGCGGCCATCAACGCCGAGCGGCAGGAGCAGCAAGGCGGAACCACACACATCATGACCGAGTACACGGTCGCCTCCGGCCCTCGGACAGTCCGTCTGCACCTGATGTTCGTCCTCACCGGCGGCAAGATCTCCAACGCCGAGGCCGGCGGCACCGACAGCAATGGCGCGACCCGGATGCGCTTCCTCAAGGTCAGGGACTAGCCAGGCCGCAGAGGACAGGAGTGAGGAAACCCCCTGCGTGCTTGATAACGGCTTGAAGGCAGGGGTGAGGTCGCGGACGAGCTTCACGCGATGTCGGACGCCGATCCGCAGTGCCAGATCGAGGCTTCGGTCGCCGCGTCCGCGGCCTGCTCCCCCAACTCCAGAAAGGACGCGGCCTGACAGGTCTGGAAGACACCGTTGGTCTTGATGCGGGCCGGTGGGTGTTCCGCCTGCCTCTCGCGGATGAGCCGGTGGGCACGGCGGGCGTCGCCGAGGTCGAGCAGTGCTCGGCCGGAGTCGACGGCGAGGTCGGCGGTTATGTCGCCACCTGCACCACGAGGGCACCGGGTCGGCGGCCGGTGTGTCCAGGGGTTCTCGCCGTGCTAGGGCCTGTCCGACGTATCGTTCCGGGCTGGTGCAGGGCACGCCTGGTACGACTGAGTCGCCGTGGGCCGCAGCAGTCACGCGAACGAGGGCCACCGGTCGGCGGCCCACTCCCGCCAGTCGACCCACCCGGGCGGCAGGTTGGCGGCCCTGTGGCCCTCGAGCTCTGCCGCGTCGGGCTCCTCGAAATGCGCGCGCCCGTGCACGATGTCTGCTTCGGACATCGGCAATGTCTCTTCGGGGTTGGTCGCCCAGCGGTGGGCGATACGGGCGCGTTGGGTCTCCTCGTCCACCGGCAGGTAGACCATGTGGAAGCACCCTCCCTCGGCCTCCACGAGCCAGCGAATCGCGGACCGTTCGTCCCGTGACCAGCAGCCGTAGTCCACGACGACGTTGGTGCCGAGTCTGACCGCCTCAAGGGCGAGCCAGAGCATACGCCCCTCCAGCACGTCGCGCTTGCCGTCGGCCTCTGCCTCACCGAACAGGGGAATCATCCAGTCGTCGGGGGTCAGACGCAGCGCGCCGTGCTCCGCGGCGAGCTGCCGAGCCCGCGTGGTCTTCCCGGCCCCTGGCAGGCCGACCATCAGGAACAATGTATTCACCCCCAGATCGTGGCAGAGAAGCGAATCAGGCGGCCACCGTATTATCCGCCCGCTCAGGGGCTGAGCCACAGCCGGAGGGAGGCCACAGTGACAGTGCCGTGGAAGACGAAGGCGTGCTTGTCGTAGCGCGTAGCCACTGCGCGGTAGTTCTTGAGCCGGTTGATCGTGCGCTCGACCTCGTTGCGGCGCTTGTATGTCTCCATGTCGAAGCCCGCTGGCCGGCCTCCTCGGCTTTCTCGGCGCCTGTGGTTGGCCCGCTGGTCCTTCGGTTCCGGGATGGTGTGCTTGATCTGGTGTCCGGTAGCGGCGATTACGGCGGGCCAAGCCAAACCGAGCAGGGCCAGCGGAATGTCGTACCCGCTCACAGAGTGACGCGAGCGCTTTTGACCGCCCTTGGGTCTGGGACGCCAGCCCGTGGATCATTCAACGCGCGGGGAGGTCGGGCATCATGCCGAAAATGTCAGCCCCACAGAACAACGCTCTTCAGGTCAGCCAGAATGCAGCCACGCAGGCGCGCTGACCGACCACCCGCGGGCGATGGCAGTCCGGGAAGAGATCCGGATGGCCGGCGGGGACTGGGAAGCGGCGCCTGCGCAGGGCCACCGGACACGGTCGGCCATCGCCGGGCCGCTGCCGCGGGTGCGAGCCCCTGCTTCCCGCCCGCACCGGAACCGCGGAGGCCGGCGCGCGGGCCGCGTACGGCCTACGGGCGGTCACCAAGCCCGACGGCGCTCCAGGAGGCGCGGGAGCGCGCGATCCGGGCCGCCGACGACCTGGTCGCCGCCGCCGGGACCGTCCTCGCCCCTTGGCCCGAACCGCGGGAGCGGCGGCCGGTTCGGCTCTTCCCGACCCGGCCGGCCCTCCCGGCCCAGGTTGCCCTACAACGTGCCCCCAGCCTCTCGCGGCAGCGGGTATTCCGCAGCTCAGGGCACATGGTCAAGGGGGCGGAAGCCGCCGACTGCTTCCCTGAGAGACCCTGATGAGACCTCGGAAGCGAGAGCCCGGCCGGGGCGGTTCAGATCTGCATGTCGATGCAGTCGATGCCGGTGAACACGACGTCGTGGAGGTTGTCGGCGCGGCGGCCGCGGTCGGTGAAGTACTGCTCCCGGAGCCCTTCAGCGACGAGGGCCTGGAGTTGCGGGTCGGTGGCTCCGGTCGCGTGGGCGTCGAGGTGCGGGCGGCGTGGGCGGGCGGGAGGTGTTGGGTGATCCGGCGCAGGCACCCGTCGTCGAAAGTGCCGGCGGCAGCGGCAGCGGTGAACCCGACCCGGGCGCGAGTCTCGACCGTGATGCCGGACGAGGCCGCGGCCTGCTTGCGGGCCCGCTCCCCCACCCGGGACTGCCAACGCGACCGCACCTCCCCCTCCAGGCGGGCGGCCAGCGCAGGGCGCGGCTGTTGGATCCGGCCGGTCAGGTAGCGCTCGACGGTGCGCTGGGACACGCCCAGCAGACGGGCCGCCTCCCTCGTCGAGCCCTTGACGGACTTCACCAGGCCCCGGACCCGCGCACAGGCCGACCTCGGGACCGGGCGGGTCGCCGTGCCGCTTCGCAGTTCTCCGCGACGACTCCCACAGGCGGTTGCTCCTCCCGATGATCGTCTGCACGGCCCCTCACGGCCGACCTTCAATGGGGCGGCCGGGAAGGGGGCGCTCCGCTGAAGATCGGTGCTCGGAACGGCGCGGAGACCGGTTGCTGGGCTTCCTGGGTCTCCCGGACGGATACGGAGACCGCTGCGAGGTCCGGGTACTGCGCGGCCAGCTCGGCGCAAATGCGGGCCGTCTCTTCGGCCTCGGTAAGAACTCTCCAACCTGAGACAACATCAGGCGCCACGCGATAAGACCCCACGACAGCGATCCCACCCATCAACCTCTCACCCCATGACAACGGCCTGCCCACCCGAAAAGAGCCGCCGACCAGCCCGGCAACACCCATCCCCGGACCAGCACAACCGACCCTCACCACCACCGACACCAACCCAAGAGATCGCAGCCGGGGGGCGGCGGAAGCGGCCTCGCGGCGTGCGGAGGGAATGGAAGCGGGTGGAACCACGGTGCTGGGCGCGGGCGTTCGTGCTCGGGCTGCTGTCGGAGCTGCCGTGCAAGAACTCACGGCTGGCTCCGCCGACCAGTGCCCAGCCGACGGCCCGGTTCCCGTGCGGCCGTGGCACCGAGGTGAACGTCCGTACCGTGCCGCCGATCCCGACGGGCCTGCCGTCACTGCTCCTGCGCTTGGGCGGGCGAACCCGCTGCCCTGGTGGCGCCTGCGGGTGAAGTCCACAGCCCAGACCTGGCGGACGTATCCAGGTCGGCCAGTGACGGCCGTCAAGGGTCCACCGGTGCGGACTCCGCAGTGCGCGAGCAGGCCGGTCCGTTCGCCACCGACTGGACCGCCCCGGCCCTGGCTGACGGCGGCCCGCGTGGATGGCGGCGGGAGTTCGGCATTCGACGGGCCGGCCCTGGGGCTGGTTCCGTTCCGGGGCCCGTTTCAGGTCCTAGAACGGGACCCATTCGCGGTGGTATGTCCAGTCAGCGCGGCATCCCGCTGACCTGGGGGACAAGGGAGCTGGCGAGGCCGGCCCGGCGCGCCGACTACTTCCCTGGGGCGTCCCTGCGTGCCGTGAAGTTCCGGTCCGGCCCGTGTCCGCACCGTCCCTGCGGGTACGTCGGCTGCCGCGGATGACGGCGGGGTGTTCTTCCGGGGTGCGTTTCGGGTGCCGTGGAGGTGCGTCGGGGATACCGTCGGGGTGTCGTCATCCTAAGTGACGAATGTTGAAGTGCCTGGCAGGGGCGGTGTTCCGATGCGTGCGGTGCTGACTACTTCATATTCCCCACCGCGTCGGCCGCCCTGGATCTCCGGCACCACCGCGCCCCCGCCGTCCGGCCGGACCGGCTGGACGCACCGGCTGCGCCGCCGGACCTACCGTGCAGCCGGGATGTGTCGACGCCGTGGCGGGTCCGCCCTTCCCACCCGCACATGCAGCGGCGGGCGGTCCCCTCGAATGGACCGCCCGCACGGTCAGCCCGGCCATCGCCTCCAAGACCCTCACCGGAGTCAGGGTCGGATGTCGTGCGCTTCCAGGCGCCGCTCGCCCAGGGTGATGCGGAATGTGATCTGCTGGCCTTCGGCCACGCAGGTCAGGCCCGGGGCGAACGCGGTCTGCTCGAAGTAGATGGGATCTCGTCCGTTACGAGGCACGACGAAACCGTGACCCTCATCGCGGTTGTAGTACTGGACGAACCCAGTACAGCGTGTTTCGGGCATGTTGTCCCTTACTGCAGCAGAATGGCAAAAAGTCTATGAATAGCTCTATCTCTCTCTTATAGCGCTTGCCCCGCAATCGCTCCCTCATGAGCGACGACCAGGCACCACCGGGAGCACGCCAGCGGTCAAACCACGCGCTCCGGGCGCGCAAGAAATCCTTGCGCGCACCCCAGGACGCCCCCCACCGCAAGGTGACATTCGCCAGTGACGACATCGGTAGTCACGGTGGCGGCAGCAGGAACCGGGCGCCTGAGCGCGATGGATGCCTGGGGGGAGTCGATCCCCCGTTGAGGACCAATCCGTTTCCTTCGTCGCGTCGAACAACAACGACGAACCCAGCGACGAGGGAAGTACCCATGAGCGCACCCACACTCACCGGTCCCCGACCGGAAGCTCCCGGCCTCCAACCACCCGTCTTCGGGCGGCTCTTTCCCGCGCTTATCGCACACGCCGACCGCGGCCATGCCCGCTCCCTTGTCACCCAGGCACCCGGCCCCGGTGCTAGCGGCGATGACCAGGCCGACCACACGGCGGGCGCCCGATGAACGACGCCCACGTCGTATGCCACGACCCTCACAGCCTGATCGAGGCGCAACCTCCCCTGGACCGCGCCCCATACGAAGCGCTCGTCAACGCCGTGCTTGCGTGGCACAACCCGAACCTCACCGCGCCCGACTTCGAGCAGATCGTGCTTCAGCTGACCAGGCACGCCCGCGCGGTCGCCGCAGACGTGCAGCGTCACGCCGCCGCCCTGCCGAAGAACGACGGCCGTGGTGCCCTCGCCGAAGTCATCCTCGGCGAAGCCGCCGGACGCCTGTCCCAGCCGATCGAGGGCACTGCCCGCTGCGCGCAGAATCGCGCCCGCCTTGCGCGCGCCCTCTACAGAAACCTGGACCGCCTCCAGGCCGCGCCCGACCGCACGGCGGATGACAGCCCCGGGCCATGGTGACATCGTCGCGATGCACACCGCCATCCGCGACTTCAAGGCCCGCTGGGACCTGACTGCGATGTCCCCGACGGACCAGTTACCGCGCGCCGTGCGCCGACCGCGGGCGAGCCCGCGAAAGCCGACCGGCACGAACACCTGGAGACCGAGCGTCAGGTTCTGCAGCGCACCGTCTGCGAGGCCGCAGCCCTTGCCGGTACCGACACCGGTTCCTGGACCGGTGCCAGGACGTGGGCCTGCGCGTGTGGGAACGCCACGACACTATCGGCACGCAGCCTGGTGCCAGGCCGACCGGCCGCACCTGACCGACTTCGCCCGCGCGGTTGCAGCCGCCATCGCCCCTGTCTCGGCGCGGCAGGCCAGTACCTCTTACCAGGCCTGCTACGACGAAGGGGGTTTCCTGCGGGCCCCGGCCCGCAACGGCGCACGGCTCTTCGCCGACCGGGCCGCCCAGATCCAGGCCATGGCCGAACGGCTCCTGCGGGGGCCAGGCCACACGTGCCCGAACCACCCGGCCCCCGTCCGCGCCACCGCAGACGGCCGTACCGCATCCCCCCACGCCCAGGGAGCATCCGCAGGGGCCGGGCCGCCGCGTGTGAATACGCGCCGGGAGCGGATGAGCTGTCCAAGGCTGGTGCACCTCCAGGGTTATGGCGGGCAGTTGTGTGGTCACGGAAGCGGCCGCATCATGAAGCCGCGCGTCACCGGATTTCCCAAGGTGATGCGGGCACGGGATCCACAGCGGCAGGCCCGCGTCTTCGTGGTGCGGGCCGCCGGTCGGTGGGCGGAGTGTGCGCCATCGGCCAGTGGGGCCAGGGCCTGGAGATGTGCTGCGGCCGCACCGTCGACATCGCCGTCCACACCTTCATCCTGAACACCCGGAACTACCGCGAGTTCCGCCACCGGCACTTCGACTGACCGGTTCGAGTGGACCCAGTACCCCGGCCACGGGCCCGGAGCCGAGGTGCTGGGGCGCCCTTCGCCGTGCCCTGGACCTTGGGGCCCGCGGAGGGCAGGGAGGCGGTGTTCCTGGCCCGCCAGGGGGTCGGGACGACCGGTGTGGACCTCTCGGCCGTCCAGGTCGAGGCGCGGCCGCCGGAGTGATCGTGGCCGGCCTGGCGAGTGGCGTACCGCGCCGCCGTGTCGACGCGGATTGGGAGCACGAGCATCTGCCGTTACTTGCGGGCGGCTGCCGCCATCGCCCGCCGAACGATCTGCGGACGTTCCTGGTGGGGAATGGCGGTGGACTTTACGGTGCCCTGGACGGCGCGGACCGTGCAGCGCGTGCCAGGAGGCGCCGCGCACCGAGGGCAGGTGACCTTCAGCCACCGCTCCAGCGGGACAGCCCGGGTGTTGGGGTCCTTGTACGGGTTGGCAGTCCCGCCACGAGATCGCGGAAGGGTGGAGGCGGGGTCGGGCTTGGTAGGCCGCTTTGCCTTCTGGCGGGGGCATGAGCCCTTGACGTGCACGGGCTTGCCGCGGGAGCCGGACTCCGTGCTGCGCTCGGCCTTGCCGGCGATGGGCCGACCGCACCAGGCACAGATCAGCGGTCCGCGGGCCCGGGAGCGCCGCGTGGGGCGCTGCACGGCTTTCGCCTTCGCCGCCCGGCGGACCTCGGTGGAGCCGTCCGGGCGGGTCACCGTCACCGGAGAGGCCGGGGGAACGTCGTATTCACGCAGGTTGGGGGTCGCGGTGTAGGTCTCGCCTGAACGCCCGCCACGGCCGATACGTCGGGTCACGTGCTCAGCGCAGGGGAGCGGGAGCCGTCCCGAGACGAGTTGGTTCTCACGGTCCGAGGGCCGTGTCCGCGCGGCTCCGGCCGCGAGAGCGGCAACGGTCGAGTAGGGCCGTCAGCAGGCAGGCCCTGCGTCGCCCGGTACGAGCCGGGGCCGGACGGCGGTGGGTGTTCTCCCGGACGTCGAGGTCGTCGCCTACGGGGCAGTGGCGGGACGAACACCACGGTCGCGGCCCGCAGGCCGCCGAGTTCAGCGTGGCCTTCCGTGCGGAACACGGGCACGGTCCGTCGTTCAAGCGACTGGGCGGCGGCCTGCGCTGGCCCCCCGGTCCTCGGCTTCGTCGTGAACCGCCTGGTGGGGAACGAATGGCTGACGAAGACCGGGTAAGTTCCCTGGACGCTCCGCCTGGGAACAGATGCCCAGCAGCAAGGGCAGCGGTGATCTGTCCGCGGAGCATCGACGGCGGTGCTCGGCGTTAGGCATCGTCGTGGGCGAGGCTCAGCTCGATCCGGGTGTCGTGGAAGTGGGGCCAGTCCATGATCAGGCGGAAGCGGTGGTGTGGCTCCAGCCGTTCGGGGTCGGCCGGGCCCTGTCCGCGCACGATCTTGGCGTCGTCGGACTGGACGAGTTCCGCGACGGCGGGGGATCCTCACCGGGTTCAGCGACCCCGACGCTCTCACGGGCGGCCTGAGGCCAGGTCACCTGACCGTCATCGCCGCCCGGCCGGCCGTGGGGACCTCCACCCTCGCTGTGGACTTCCTGCGCCATGCGGCTATCGAGCACAATCTTCCGGCCGTGCTGTTCACCTACGAGTCCGACCGGAAGGAAGTGGGCCAGCGGATCCTCTCGGCCGAAGCGCGCGTCGCCCTGCACCACATGCGGTCGGGCACCATGACGGACGACGACTGGGTCAGGCTCGCCCGGCGGATGCCCGAAGTCTCATCCCCCCTGTATATCCAGGACGACGGGTGGCCCACCTACACCGCCCTCAGAGCCCAGTGCCGTCGCCTGGTCAGTCAACACGACATCAGGCTCATCGTCGTCGACAACCTGCAGATGCTCACCTACGGCACGCGACCGCTGGGCTCCCGCTACGAGGAGATCTCGGAGATCTCCCGGTGCCTGAAGCTCCTGGCGAAAGAACTCATGGTCCCCATCGTCGCGCTCTCCAAGAGCAACCGGGGGGCGGACCAGCGGACGGACAAGAAGCCGATGCTGAGCGATCTGCGTGACTCCGGAGCGTTGGAGGACAACGCCGACCTGGTCGTCCTTCTCCACCGGGAGGACGCGTACGAGAAGGACTCCCCGCGCGGGGGAGGCTGGCTTGATCATCGCCAAGCACCGCCAGGGCCCGACCGCGACGATCACCGTGGCCTTCCAGGGGCATTAGTCACGTTTCGTTGATATGTCGCATACCGCAACAGCTCGATCAGCGGCATCCTCCGACAGCGAGAAGACCGAGTAGCGGTCAGGCCGGATCGAGACCGCAGGCAAGCGCGTTGTACCGGTGCCCGTCGCCGAAGGTCAGCTCGATGCCGTCCCCGTATGCCTTCCTGCCGGAGATCACGGTGCCCAGGGTGTCGTCGGGCAGGCCGGGCCACCGGTGCAGGACTGCACGCGGTCGCCGTCGACGTGCGAAGGGTGCCCGGCCGGGCACCGCACATCACGATCCGGCATCGGTCCGGGAAGGACAGGCGACGCCATGGGGCCAGGTCCGAGCGTGTGGGACGCCACTGGGCGGGCGGAGCGGCGTTCCAGGGGTGAGCGCGGCCTCGACCGGGCGAGGGGGCGAGCCGCGGATTCGTACGCGACGGCCGTGTCGAGGCGCCGACCGGCAGGGTCCGGGGGCGCCGGCCGGCAAGGGCAGTCCCCGGCTGGGGCTGGCGGGGTCCTGGCGCGCCTGGATGGCCGCCTGCGCCGACCAGGTCGGGCGTCGCGGCTGCGGGCGCTCTACAGGCCGGGTTTGTGCTGGGGCTCCCCCGCTGGGGGTGGGGGTGGCGACTGGGGGTGGGGGTGGCGACTGGGGGTGGGGGTGGCGAGGGGCGGGGGTGGCGAGGGGCGGGGGATGATGCGTCGTGAGGGTTCGTCCGAGGTCATCGACATCTGCCGTCGGAAGTCATGAACAAAGCCAACCAGGACCAGCTCGTCGGGAAGCGTCGGCAGCGCGAGGACGCTAAGCGCCGCCAGCACCTCAAGGCCTTGTCCTGACCCTTCACTCAGTCCGACGGCGCTGCACCCGTGGTGCGGCGCCATTTTCGTGGGCGGGCAGTAAGGCGGTCCCGTGCGCCGAGTGCAGGCCCTCGTGATCGAGGACCGGTGGCCTGCCGTTCCGGCTCGCCCCCGTCATGGCCTGCTCAGGGGTTCCAGAAGACGGTGGTGAACACGCGCTCGAAGCGTCGGGCCGCGAGGTCCTCGCGCTGGATCACCCAGTGGACAGTCGCGCCTTCCCGCTTCTCCACGTCCCTGCCGGCGTACCAATCGGCGAGGAGCACCCAGTCGGCCACGTCGGCCGAGACGGGACCGTCCCAGTGGCCGGCCTCCACCGCCTGCGCCGCGACGGACGCCGCGACGTCGACCGGGTCGAACTCCACGATCTCCTCGTCCGCGTATCCTCCGATCTGCATCTGCGCCGAGGGCGCGATGAGGTTCTTGGTGTCTGCCCAGATCTCGACGAGTTCGGAGCAGTAGGGATGACCGGGAAGGTATACGGCTTCCTCCTCACCGGGGGGAACGACGAACTGGTGGTGGGGGAGCGACACGTCGGTCCGCGCCCGGAGCGCCCCTTGCGGATAGCTCGCGAACACCCCGTCGTCCTCGGCGATGTTCGTCGGGTTCCAGGCGGACCGATCCCGTCGGGTGACGGCCGCATCGGCTGGCACGTGGATCACGGTGCCCATGGAGGTGTCTTCGCCGGTCTCAGGCAGGGCGAAGAACAGCAACCGGCCGTCGGGCGGCAAGGGGAGGTCCGTTGCGCCGGCCGGCAGTGCGGCGAGGTCGACCGAGGCCACGAAGGGGTGTCCGGGATCCGGGGTGTCGGTCGGAAGCAGCAGGGGGCCGCCGAACCGTCCCACGACCGGTCCGGTGTCGTCGTCGGACAGTGCCAGGGTGGCACAGGGGCGGGCTGTGGCCAGCCACCGCTCCACATCGTCGGCCGGCACGCCTTGGGCCTCGGCTTCTTCACGGAAGGGACGGAACCGGTCCCGTATCGCAGACGTCATGGGCGCACCGTAGCGAACGAAGCGGAGCGCGGGGACAGCGATCTCCCCTGCGGCGCCCACGCGTTGGCGCTCGACGACACAGCGCGCCACGAGCAGACCCCGAAGGCCACTGGCGGTCGGACGGTGCCGCTCGCGCGACCGACGTCACGGGCAGCACCGCCAGCCGAACGGCAGGACATACGACGACCCGACGTGCTCTTCACGATGCATGGTGACGGCCTCTTCTGCGACTCGCAACCCGCCGCCTCACCAGCTTGACCGTGCCCATAGGGGCACCCCCTTTGATTCCCATCACGATTGGCGGCGCTGTTTTGCTCGCCAGATGAGGGCGGCAAGGACGGTTGCCTGGAGGACACGGCGCACACGTGCGTCGGCCCGGCCGTTACGAGGCGAGAGGCATTGCCTGGCGGTTTGGGCTACCTGGACAGTCAGTTGCTGGTTGGAGATGTCACGGATGATCCCGCGGATTTCTCCGGGGGTGGACAGGCTACCGATGAGCCCTTCCATCAGGTTACGAGCGGCTTGCTGGTCCGATGACGCCTCGCGCAGGTACGCGGCAACGATGCTTCGCATCTCCTCACGGAAGACGTCGGTTACCGACAACTCCGGCGCAAGGTAGCGCACAGAGCCCTCGGCGTTGGCGAAGGACTTGCCCAGGATGGAGATCATGGGACTGGTGCGTATGCCCCGGCGCGAGGAGCTGGCTAGGACGGAAGTGAGAGTCGCGCCGAAGTTGAGCTCTTCCAAAGAGGCCGATGTGATTTTCGGGACGAGTGCGGCCATGTCCTGGGTGAAGGCTGAGACATCGGCCCAAGGGGTGACCGTGCCCATCTCGACCCATGCCTTGGCGAGCGCGTGGCCGTCGTTCTGGGAAAGGCTGAGCAGGCCGAGCATCAGCGACATGCTCTGCCGGCGGTCGATGTGGCCGATCATGCCCCAATCAAGGAGAGTGGCGGGTTGTCCGGCAGCGACGAAAACGTTGCCTGGGTGGGGGTCGGCGTGGAATGTCATGTCGGTGAAGTAGCCGTGGAACATGAAGGCAAGCAGCTGGCGCCCGATAGCCCGTCGCTCGTCCCGCGCGAAGCACGCCGGGTCCGCGTCGCGGATGCTGGTTCCCGCAGCGATGCTTTGGATGAGGACCTTGGGGGTGGAAATGAGCGGTTCGGGAACGGTGACGAGGCTGAAGCACCGAGCGGCGAGGCGTGCCCGGTCCATGTTGCGGGCCTCCAGTGTGAAGTCGAGCTCGGGACGCATGGCGTCGAAGATGACGCCGAGCATGGACTCGACATCGATGGTGGCGTTGCATACGGGTGCCTGTTTGGCGAAGACCCTCGCCAGACGGCGTAGTGTCCTCATGTCTTTTTCCACCAGGGGGCGGATCCCGGGCCTCTGGATCTTGACCGCCACCCGACACCCGTTAGTCAGTGTCGCGGCGTGGACCTGGGCCAGCGAGGCGGTGCCGATGGGTTGGTCGACGTCGAAGTGGCGGAAGCGGCGGTGCCAACCGCGTCCGAGACTTTCTTCGAGCACGGGCTCCAGCAGACGAAAGGGCAGCACGGCGACACGGTCGTGCAGGAGTTCCAGCTCTTTGGCGATGGGAGCGGCGACTATGTCGGGCCGAGTCGACAGGATCTGCCCGACCTTCATGTACAGCGGCCCAAGCGCTTCGAACGCCTCCCGCACCGCCACCGCGTGGGCCGCTCCCCTGGACATGTCGCCTGCCGGTTCGCCGAGCGCCCCGGGGAGTTCCCGCCGGGCAGATGCGTGGACGACGTGGTAGGCGACCTGGGCGAGCAGAAGGGCGCGTGAAGGCTTCACCTGCCGAACCCTCCACTCACGGCTCGACCTTTCCGCCGTCGGTCGAGCAGGTGCCGGTCGGATCTGCCAGCTCTCTGACGGCCTGGCAGATGTGGTGGGCGACGAGCTGCGAGTCGGGAATCACTGTGGGATCGACGTTGACAGCTACATGGCAGATGTCTTGGTAGGACATGAGCGTGACGGTGATGGCTGAGCCGAGGGTCGGAGCGATGGCGTAGATCTCGCTGACTCGGTGGCCATTGATCGACGCCGCGGACGTAGGGCCCGGCATATTGCTGACTACAAACTCGTGGGTGGCGCAGAGACGCAGGAACGCCGCTTCGAAGAAGGGCCGCGGCAGTAAGGGGCACAGCAGGGCGATGGCGCCCATCCAGTCGAAGGAGTCTTGGTGGTAGCTGTCTCGGACGGCGCGTCGGACAGCGCGGATGCGGGTGGGCACGTCGGGGAGTTCGGCGCGAATTGCAAACCGGACGATGAACCAGTGATTGCCCTGGCGTCGTGGATCGTGCGCGGCGGCCTGGGGCGCGCGGCCGTAGGGCGAGAAGACACGCACGTGGCGCCGCCGTACGCCGTGGTGCGCATTGTAACGGCGGCAGCCTTCCACGATGGCGGCGACGAGCGCGTCGTGGACGGTGCCCCCGGACGTGACGGCGAGTTGCTTGACGGCTGGCAGGGGCACGGTGGTGGTGAAGAAGTGCCGGCGGAACTGGCCCCCCGCTTCTGGTGCGGGGTGCGGGAGGTCAAGCATGTCGACGCCGGCCCGGCCCAGGAAGCGCGCCGCCTTGAGGGTGCGGCGGACGCGGGAGGAGAGCGGCGCGGGCCGCTCCTCCCCCGGTGCCGGGTCGTTTGCCTGGGTCATGGGGCTGGCCACCTGCCACGGGTCCTGGGTCCTCGACGTGTCGCGAGGGAGGGGAGCGGTCGCCCTGTCGGCCTGCCGCAGAAAGGTCTCCCGCAGCCGGATGCCGTCGGCGATGCTGTGGGAGATCTTGAGTACATAGGCGGATCCACCGTCCTCCAGACCGGGGAGGAGGTAGCCGTTCCACGGCGACCGGCCCTGAGGGAATGGGATCTCGGCCAGGGCCTCGGCCGTTTTGAGAACGTTGAGGCGGGTGCCGTCGCCGCCCGCCTCGACGCGCTGGAGGTGGTGAGCGAGTGAGAAGCTTTCGTCCGGGACCCAGCGCGGCCTTCCTCCGCGGCCGCGTCCGGGGGCCACCTGGCTGCGTAGGCGCGGCATTGCGCCACAGAGGTTCTCGTGCCAAGCGATGAACGTCTCCCAGGACATGTCACCCTCGAGAAAGATGACGATGACGATGATGGGCCGGGCCCGTCGACCGGATTCCAGGCGCCAGACCATGTGATCCTTGGCGCTCATCACGTCCACCTCGGGTGTGCTCGCAGGTGCGGGGGCGGGGGTGTCCGCGGCCATGGCGATCTCCTCAGTCGGCCCGCTCGGACTGCTTACGGGACTTGGCGCCCTTGCGGTGTTTCCTGCTTCGGCGGTGCGGTTCCTGGGCGTCGTGGCAGTGGCCGTCGAGGTCGTCCATGCGGTGCCCGTGGTGGCAGCACTCGTCGTCGCGGCGGTCGTCGGGGAGCTCCCACCACCGGTCCGACTGCTGGCGCGGGTCATGGCGCCGGTCACCACAGGTTTCGTGGCGCTGGTCACAGCGGCACCTGCGATGCCGACAGGACTCCGACCGCTCGCAGCACCTGGACCCTCGCCGCCCGCACCGGCAGTCCTCGCGGCGGTCGCACCGAGGGTCGTTCCAGCCACACTTGTCGGTCTCTTCCCAGCGGACGTCCTCGCGCCAGTGATTCCGTTCGCCGGGCCGCTCCCCGCAGATTCGGCAGGTGGCTCCGTGGCGTGTCTCGTAGCCGCCGAGCACCTCGCCGACGATCTCCTGCGCGCCTTCCAGCATGTCGGCCATGGCTCGGCCCAATCCTGCGATCATGTACACCGTATTCCTCCTTGTCGTGGCTGATCACTCGTCTTGGCGGGCGGTGGGCTGGCCCTCGTCCGAGGTTGTCGTGCGGTGGCGGCCCAGGTATTCAGGTCAGCTCCAGGCCCTCCATGTGCGCCAGCACACCAGTCTGTTGCGCCGTGGTGGCGGTGGCGTAGGCGTGCTGACGGTCGGGGGAGGCGACGAGGGTGATGTCCACGCCGCCGGTGGCGAGGGCCTGGTCGTTGGCGAGCCCAGCCGGAAGGCGGACGCTGCGGATGGCGCGCGGGGTCGCCAGGCGACCGGGTGCTATGAAGCCAGCGGTTTGCAGGACTGCGTCCATCACGAGCCAGCAGGTCGCCATCCGCGCGAAATGCTCGGTGCTCTGGCCGGTGAGGTCGAGGTGGCATCGGGCTCGTACCCCGTGACGGTCCAGGCGGGGTAGGCAGACGTTGTCGAAGAGCCGCGACAGACGGGCGATGGCGCCTCGGTGCGACGGCCGGCCCCCGGGAGGCGAGGGGGGAAACGACGGCAGCGGCACCGCCTGGCACGCGCCGAGGATGACGTCGGCGGAGAAGTGCAGACCGGGGCGGGGCCGTGGGACGGCAGGGGGGAGGGCGACGCTCCGGATCTCGATGTGCACCAGTCCCTGGTCGTCTGTGCCGGGTGTGTAAGTGGCGTGCAGCTCGTAACGGGTTTGGCGGGGGGCCACGGCGATGGGCGCGTGAAAACGGACCCGTGTGACTTCCTTCGCTGTCCCGCCCGGGACGAGACGCCCGGCGGATGCGACGGCGAGTTCGATGGCGAGCGCCCCGGGCATCAGCGCCGTGCCGTTGCGCTGGTGGCCCAGGAGGTAGGAGTACGGGAGAAGGTCGATCGGCCACACCGCGGAGGCGGTGGGTCCGCCTGAGGAGAGGCGGGCGGGCGAGTTGAAGAAGGCGAAGGCGGGCTGCTGCGGGATGAAGCCGGGGCAGTGGCTGCGGGAGGTGCGACGCTCGGGTGACCCAAGGAAGATGGGTACCGCGTGCGCGAGTCCGGGTGGTGCGGTGAGCTCCCTCGTGAACAGTCGTTGACCCTCTGCGTCGTCAAGCAGGCTCAGGCGTCCCGTGCGGCGGGTCAGGTCGGTGAAACCGGAGCGTGGCCCCAACCCGGAGTCACCCCACATCGTCCAAGCGATCGCTCGCTCGTCGTGTCCCCGCAGCACTTCGTAGCGGGCAGCCGCGTTGAGGGTGTCGTTGGCCGGACCGTAGTCGCATTCACCGGGCAGCCCGAGCACCCCGGCGATGGAGCTGAAGGTGCACCACGTTGCTGGAGCGGGGTCGTCGAAAACGGCTTTGAGGTTGTGGTAACCGCCGACCTTGACGGTCCGTACCTCCCGGAAGGCTGTGAGCGACTTGTTCCGCAATACTCGTGCTCTGCCGATTCCGGCGGCATGGATCAGCAGGTTCACGCGGCCACTGATGTGGTGGATGTGTTCCGCCG
The DNA here is from genome assembly GCF_055588985.1 of Streptomyces sp. NPDC041970. Lineage (NCBI taxonomy): Bacteria > Bacillati > Actinomycetota > Actinomycetes > Kitasatosporales > Streptomycetaceae > Streptomyces > Streptomyces sp. NPDC041970. The sequence continues at coordinate 152,643 of NZ_JBVJCD010000006.1, read as the reverse complement.
CCGCCCGCACGGCGACCGGGTCAGTCACGTCGCAGGTCAGGTAGTGCACACGGGTGTGACCGCAGCGGTGGCGTAGTGCGGCCAGATTGCGCAGGGCCTGTCGGGCGTGTTCCAACTGGTCCCACTCCGCACCGGCTTCGGTGACCCGTAACCCAGGTGAGGTGGTGAGCCTCCGGCGCAGGAACTCCGCACGGCCGGTGTCGCCCAGTGCTCGTGCTCGGTCGGCGAGGGCGGCCACCGGTGTGCTGCCCAACAGCCACACGGTGGGGCGTGTCCGGGCCGTCAGACCGCGTAAGGCGGTGGCAGTGATGCCGCGGGCTCCGCCGACGGCCACGATCACGGTGTCGTCGGTGACGGGATCCCGGTTCTTCGGTGCGGGAAGCGGTGCCGGGATTGCGTGTTCGGCACCACGTGCTCCACTGCGGTAGTACCCGACCGGCAGTCCGTCGGTTACCCCGGACTCGTGGGCGAGTTCGTCCAGCGCGGTCCCCAGGCTCGGGCTGTCGGTGACGGCGGCGTATGTACGCGTGCCGGGCAGCTCCCAAAACGCGCACTTCACGAAACCCGTGAGCAGGGCCGCGTGCGGGTGCGGCATACCGCCCCGCATGGGATCGAGAACCATGGCGGCCAGTGAGGAGCCGCCCGTGAGGCCGGAGGAGGAGAGGTGTTTGGCGGCCAGGAAGAACAATTCCTGCAAGGTCAGCAGGGACGGTGCGGGAGGCCGTGGCCAGGTCGTGGTGCGCAGGTCGGTGACCGCGCGGATGTGCCATGGGGCGCGGTACTCCGCACGACCGGGTCGCTTGCCCCACAACGCACCCATGACGCCCTCCTCCCCGTGAGACACATGCGCGACGTCCGGTCCGGCGGGCATGGTGCACACCACAAGGGCCGGGGAAAGCATCCGCAGGGCGGCTATGCGGGCTGCGAGTCGGGGGTTGTCGGTGAGAACCACGGCGCCAGGTGGGAGGGAGGGGATCTCTGATCGTGTGCGGCGTCCGGGGGCTGGTGTGAGAACCGTGAGGTGTCGTTCCATGGTCATCTGCTCCTCGGATCCCCTTGGGCCGCCCGGCGTTCAACGGTGACCGCGGGGGCGAGTGGGCCCGATGCCATCACGTGGGGGCCCGGTGCCGCGCCGAGGGCGGCCCTCAGTACGGCGATGGCGCCGTCGGCCGCCAGGTAGGTGGGGCGGGGAGGTCCAGCGTCAGAGGGCGGTGTCGTCGGCCGCAGGCTGGTACGCAGTGTCGCGATCCGTGGCCAGCCCCTGCTTTCGGCGATGCTGGAACGTGCGAGCACCAGCAGGAACAGTCCATGCGCGATGTCGGTGGCGCCGACGCTGAGCGCCCGTGAGACGAGCTCCGGCGGGGCGGTGCTGCAGCCGAGCACCAAGGCGAGGTCCAGGTCCGCCGTGCGCAGATGGTCGGCGGCCACGTGCACGGCGGCGAGCCCGGAGTCCGGACCGCTGTCCAGCATCATGGTCGGGCCGTGCAGGTCGTACCGGTTGGCGATCCAGCCGAGGGCGACGCTGGGCATACGGCCGGCCAGCGTGTAGGGACCGATCGGAGCCGAGCGTTCGGCGTGTCCGATGAAGAAACTTCTTCCCGCTTCGACGGCTTCACCGTCGGCCAATCGCCGCGTCAGCCTGGTGCGGAAGCACCGTACCGTGGAGTCGGCGGCCAGCTGGGTGGGCCCGTGGTGGGCGCCGAACACGCCGGTGCGGACATGCAGTTCTCGCCAGTCGAAGCGGGGGTCGTGCAGGCGGGAATGGACCAGCGCCAGGGCCATCAGTTGTAGCCGGTCCACCTGGGCGGCGATACGCGGGGCCACACGGGTCTGCTGGAACGGCGGCACGGGGTAGGTGTCGGGGAAGCACCGCTGTGTGGTCGGTGCGCGTCCGCCGACCAGGTTGTCGTGCACCTCCCGCCGAGTGGGAGCCCCGGGCAGCAGGACGTCCCAGTTGACGAGTGCCACCTCGTCCTCCGATCGGAGGGCACCGGAGACCAGGCCGTCCACCGGGCTGTCGGGGTGCTGAACGAGCAGATGGCCGTTGATGCCGCCGAGACCGCAGGCGAAGACGCCGGCGACGCGGCGAGCGGCACCGGAGCGGCCGTCGTCGGACGGGGGCCGGGCGGGCGGCAGCGGGTGTTCGCGGGGCCGGACCCGAACGGTTCGCGGTGTGCTGCGCTGCGGGGTGGTGAAGCACTGTTGGGCAGGCACAGTGGTGCGACGCAGGCCGTTGAGTACCTGGATCAGCGAGACCACTCCGCAGGCCATCCCGGTATGCCCGACGACGGGCTTGTCGGAGGTGACGTCCACGCCCTGCGGGTGAACAGCGGCCAGGGAGCGCGTCTCGGTGGCGTCGCCGGTCACGGTGGCGGTGCCGTGCGCCACCACCCATCCGACCTGCCCTGGGTCCAGGCCGTTGACTGCAAGGGCTCGTCGCATGGCGGTGATCTGGCCCTCGGAACGAGGTGCGAAGATCGCCTTGCCACTACCGTCGGAGGCGCCGCCGAAGCCGGCCAGCACGCCGTGGATCTCGTCGCCGTCCCGCCGGGCGCGCTCCAGGAGCTTGAGGACCACCACCGCGGCCCCGTCGGAGAAGGCTGTTCCATCGGCCTGCGCGTCGAAAGCCCTGACGTGCCCGCTGGGTGACAGGGCGCCCATCTTGGCGAAGTAGACCTGGCGCAGCGGCCCGTGGGAGCTGACCCCTCCGCAGACCGCGATATCGGTTTCGTCGGCCAGCAGGTGCCGGACTCCTAGGTCGACGGCGTACAGACCGGCGGGGCAGATGTTGTCGACGACGAGCACCGGCGTACCGTCCGGGACGATGCCCCGCATTGCGCGGTGGACGAGAGTGTGCGGTTGGAAGTGGTGATGGGGGTGCGCGGCACTGGAGTCCGTCGCCGTCAGCCGGGCTCGCAAGCGGGCACGGTTCGCCTCGTGGTCGCCCGGCAGATTGTGGGCTACTCCAGTGGCGGCCAGGTCGGCGGCGAGTGCGGCGTCCCACTCGTGGCTGGCTTCGGTGGTCGCGGCCAGGAAGAGGGCGAACCGGCCCCCGTGGCGTGTGCGCGGCGCGTCGAGCGCCTGGAGGAGGCTGTGCCGTAACCAGGCGGCTTGCAGGTCACCCTGCCCAGGAGCGGTCCACGACGCCTCCAGCGCGGGGTGCGGGGTGAAAGCCGTGAGCTCTCCGAAGACACGTCCGTACGTGCGGTCCTCCGCCGCGGGGTTTCGCGTCCAGAAGTCGTCCGGCGCGAAGCGGGCACGCGGTTCACGGAAGACGGGGCGGCCGCGCTGGACCAGCCTCCACAGCTCTTTCGGACTCGCGGCTCCGGGCACTGCCAGCCCGGCCCCGACGACGGCCACCAGCGGGTGACCGGACGGTGCCGCCCTCATGACCGTAACCGGAGGAGGTAGTCGGCGACCGACCTGGGGGTCAGCGGGGAGGGGGCGTCACTCTCCGGTGCCAGCGTCAGCCGCCAGCGTTCCGCTGCTTGCGCCAGCACCAGCTGGTGCTGGAGGGAATCCACACCCAGCTCCGCCTCCAGGTCGATGTCATCGGTGACCACCTCCGGTGGGTACTCCAGCACCTGGGCGTACATCGTCTTGAGCTCGCTGATCAGTTCGTCGCGGTCGAGGGACATGTGGAGCCTCCTGTGGTCGTGCCGGTACGGATCTCCGCCCTCGCGTCGCACAGGCGCTCGCGGGTGACCCTGACGTGGAAAGGGGCGATGGTTCGTGCGTTCGGGGCGCTGGCCTCGACGAGATCTGACAAGGTGCGCTTCAGCCCGCACTCGACGAAGATTCGGATGCCGTCGTCGTACAGGTCCCGCACTGCCCTGGCGAAGTCGACCGGGAGCAGCATTTGCATCGCCAGCGTCTCGGCCAAGTCGTCACAGGGCAGGTAGGTGCGGCCCAGTACAGGTCCGTAGATCCGGCGTCTTGGTTGTTGCGTCGGCACCGATCGAGAGGCCGCCGCGCAGCGTCGGGACACCGGGATGAGCAGCGGGTGGTGGTGCGGGCAGAGGTCGGTGCGCAGACGCACCGGCCGCACGCCCTCGGCCAGCGCCGCGTTTCTGATGCGGTCGATGTGCTCGGCGGGTCCCGACAGCACCATCTGCTCGGGCGCGTTGAGGGCGGCGATGACGACGTCCGGTTCGCGAACCGCCAGTCGGCGCGCCCGGTCACGGCTCAGCGGCAGGGCCAGCATTCGCCCGGCCGGCAGGGGATGCGAGCGAACGGCCATGATCCGTTCGCACAGCAACCGAGCTGCGGCCGACACCGTCAGCCCTTCAGCCGCGACCAGCGCCGCGTACTCACCGAGGCTATGTCCGCAGACCACTTGTTCCTGGATCCCCAGGCGGCGCAGGATTCGGTGGCAGGCGACCTGACTGGCGAAGATCTCCAACGCCCGGGTGTCGCGGCAGTCTCCCGTACCGTCGTCGGCGGTCCGGGGAGGGGCCAGGAGGGCCTGTCGCACCGATGGCAGGCCGTACCGCGCGGTCACCTCGTCGACCTCGGTGACGACCGGTTCGGCCACCGCTTCCGCTTCGCCGGACTGGGAAAAAGCGGACGGATAGAAAGCGCCGAAGCCGGGGAACAATAACGCAATCTCCATCAGTCACCCCTGAAAAAGAAGAACCGGCTTAACGCATTTCCCGTCGGTCATGTCTTTGGCCGCCTCGTTGATCGCCTCGAACGGGTATGTCGTGATCATGCGGTCGAAAGGGAGCAGACCACCCCTGTGAAGGTCGGCGAGCATCGGGATGTCAACTTGGGGAACAGAGTCCCCTTCCACGATGCCCTGCACCTTCCGGCCGAACATCAGCCCGGACATTTCCAGGGCGACCTCCGTCCCAGGCCGGGCGGCACCGATAACGCCACATGTGCCACGGGTATGGAGGACGTCAACGGCCATCCGTAGCACTCCGGGGTCACCCGTCGCCTCTATGCTGTAGTCGAATCCCAGACCACCGGAAATAGATGTCAGCGTGTGCATCAAATCCGCACCGAGAGCATCGACCACGCAAGTCGCACCGAGTTCCTCGGCCAGCCGCAGGCGGGATCGATTGCGGCCGACCACGGCGATCGTCGAGCACCCGGCAATGACTGCCGCCATCACCGCGCTGCATCCAACGGACCCCGATCCGAAAATGGCGATCCGACTTCCCGCCTCGCAGCGCAACGCTTTCAGTACGGCACACGCCCCCGTCTGGACGCTGCACCCCAGCGGCCCCAGCAGCGGCGACGGCAGGTCGTCGGGGACCTTGACGACGCTTTGCCGCGGTGCGAGCGCGTGAGTGGCGAAGGATGACTGCCCGAAGAAGAATCCGTGCACCTGACCTGTGGCCCGCCGCAGGGACGTCGATCCGTCGAGCCGGTCGCACCCGAAGTTTCGCGCCACGAAGTCCACACAGTACGCAGGCGCCCCTGTGAGGCACTGTGCGCACAAACCGCACGAGGCGAAGCTGAGGACGACATGGTCCCCCGGGGACACCTCGGCCACCCCGGCCCCGACCGCATCGACGACACCAGCCCCCTCATGCCCGAGAACCACTGGGAAAGGGACCGGATACCACGCGTCCCGAACGATGAGATCGCTGTGACATATTCCGGTGCCGACCATGCGCACCAATACCTCGCCCGGCCCTGGAGAGTCAAGGTCGGCATCTCGCAGGACAAACGGGCTGCCCGGCGCAGCGGTTACCGCCGCTTGGATCAGCATGGAGTTCTCCTTGCGCACGTAGCGAATAACCCCAGGGCGCAGGCGTTGTCTGCGAGGTAGCCGATAGCTTCCGGAGGCGAGTCGACGAGCGAATTATTTTTTATGGTGATGCCGGGCGCATTGACATGTCAAGAAGCCGGGAACAAAATCCGATTATCCAGCCACCACCTTCGACACACAGACACCATCGGCGCACTCAGGACCCTCCGCTTCACCCGAACTGCGGACCACAGGCGTCCCTCGTCACGCTGATTTCCCGTGAACCGGCACTTCCCCCAGGAGCAACCCGTGAGTCGTCACGCATGTGACGTGGTGATCGTCGGCGGCGGGACCGCCGGTGCCGTGCTCGCCGCCCGCCTGACCGAGGACGGGAGCCGTCACGTCACCCTGGTCGAAGCCGGTCCCGTCTTCCCGGTCGACGCCTCCCCCTTGCCCGCGGCATCGAGTGCCTTCATCGGCCGAGCCGCCGGTCACGACTGGGGGTACACCACGCATCCCGAGCACTCCGCTCTGCCTCGCGGCAGGATGATCGGCGGTTCCTCCGCCATGAACGGGACCGTGGCCATGCGCGCCCTACCTGCGGACTTCGCCCGCTGGACACGCAGGGGGCTCCGAGGCTGGACCTGGGCGGACGTCCTGCCCGACTACATGCGCCTCGAGCGCGCCGACGCACCGTGCATGACGGATAGGGGCCGCTACGGCCCCCTCCCAGTGCACCAGTTGCACCGGAGTGAACTCAGCGGACTCCAAACAGGCTTCTTGTCCGCCGCTTTTGGGCTCGGCTACCGGGCAGCCGATTTCAACGGCACCGACCCGCACGGGGCTGCGCCCTATCCTGTCAACGCCGTGCACGGCATACGTGTCAATACCGCCATGGCGTATCTCACCGCATCGGTACGAGCACGGCCACACCTGCGCATCGAGGGCCACACCCTCGTCGATCGCGTCCTCGTCCGTGATCATCGGGTGATCGGTGTCCAACTGGCCGACGGCCGCACGCTGCGCAGCTCGGACGTCATCCTCAGCGCCGGCACCTACGGCAGCGCCGCGCTATTGCTGCGCTCCGGTATCGGTCCGCACCAGCATCTGCGATGCCTGGGCGTCCCCGTCGTCCAGGCGCTACCCGTCGGTGCCGCCTACCGCGACCATCCCCTCCTCTACCTGCCGTGCCTCGCCTGGCCGTGGCGGACCGGCCGGCCGCGGTCGGTCGCAGGGGCGGCCGTCTGGAGCAGAAGTGCATCAGCCTCTCCCGGAGAGCTCGATCTGCACGTTGGCATCATGCAACCGATCGCGCCCATACCCGCTCCAACCTTCACTCTGATCGCGGGCCTGACCCGCCCCCGTTCCTGCGGAACCATCACCCTCACCTCACGTGATCCCCACGCGGCTCCGCGCATTCACCCAAGATGGCTGACCGACGAACGTGACCGGAGACGTATGGTCCAAGCGGTGTTCTTGGCATCCCGCCTGACATATACGGACCCACTCGCCGCAATGATCGCCTGCCGCTTCTTCCCCGACCTCCGCACGATGACATCTGTGCGTCTGCACCAGAGCCTCAGGGCATCGGTGCGGACGTTCCACCACCCCACTTCGAGTGCTCCGATGGGGCCCGAAGACGATCCGCAGGCGGTCGTCGACGCCACCGGCCGCGTCCACGGCGTCCACGGCCTGCGTGTCATCGACGCGTCCATCTTCCCTGACGCACCGTCGGCACCTGTCAACCTGACCGTGATCATGACCGCCGAGCACATCGCTAGAGCCCTGCGTTGACCCGGTCACGATGCGGCCCAGGCACTTCGGTAACGGCCCGACGAGGTGGAGGCTGGAAAGGATGAGGCCATCCCTGCCGACTACCGCGCGCGCAACATCCCAGCGACAGACCTGCATGAGGGGCCAACCGTGAAGCACGGCAGTTCGAAGGCCGAAGCCCATCGGGTCACGGTCCATGGTGTGCGCATCCGTTTCCTTCAAGCCGGACACGGTCGTCCGGTCCTCCTCGTGCATGGCGAAGGAGGAGTCGCGGAGAACTGGTACGACATGGTGACGGGACTCGCCCGCCACTACCGGGCCATAGCAGTTGACCTGCCCGGCAACAGCAGAAGCGATTCCATGACAAGCGCGGTCCCAGAAGCTACAGCCGCATTCCTCTGGCGCTTCCTCAGCACGATCGGTGTCAGAAAGGCGGCCCTTGTCGGCCATTCACTCGGCGGCGCCATAACCGTCCACATGGCTCTGCAACGTTCGGCACACGTCCCCCGCCTGGTCCTGATCGGCTCCACCGGAATGGGTCGCGCCATCCACCCAGCGCAAATTCTCCAGGCGGTGACCCCGCTCGGCGAACTCTCCCTGCTTCTGCCCAGGATTCCACTGGGTCCGGAGCTGCTCGTCACATGGCTCTCTGTGACCGGTGCTTACCATCCGTGGCGATTGCCCCCGACATGGTGGCACTCCCAGACCAAAGCGGCCTCCTCACCGAAGGCCCTCGCTACAACTCTGCGCGCCCAACGTTCCATCACTGGCCCTTTCGGGCAGCGGCAGTTGCTCCTCGACGACTTGCGGGACCTGACCATGCCCACGCTCGTGGCCTGGGGGGTCCGTGACCGGGTGCTGCCGTACCGACAAGCACTGCGGTCGTTTCAGCACCTGCCCGACGCGCGCCTGGTGCTTTTCCCGCGCTCGGGGCACCTGCTGCCGGTGGAGGCGCCGGACAGACTTCTCGACGTCGTTGTTCCCTTTCTGCATTGAGGTTTCTCGTTGCCCGGGAGCAGCCGACTAGGAATTGTCCGGGCGATCATGCTGGTGGTTGGGGTGGCGCCCAGGAAGGCTGTGATGGGTGCCGTGGAGATGAGCCGGTTTGAAACGGCTGTGCTCGTACGGCGGGGATGCGGACTATGCCTCCGAGGACGAGGTGAACGGGTGGCTGGACAAGCTTGACCGAGCCCTGGACTGTCCATCGGGCCACGTCAGCGGCTTGATCTTCTGGCCGCCAGAACCAGAGCTTTCTGCCGATGAGGTGATCGATCAGGCATGGGCCTATCGAGCGAGCACGTTGTGACACACGCACTCAAGTGCGAAGCCAGAGGACGAGGGCCGCTGCGGACGCGGCCCGAAGAACGACGTAGCCGCGCTGTCGTAGCGAGTCTCGACTGCCCAGGACTGTTTCAGACGGTTGATCGCCTGCTCGATGACAATGCGCCTCTTGGAGCGGTCCGTCGGAGTCTGGAGGCCGTCCGCCGTGTGAGCCTTTGCGCGGTCCACTGTGCCGTCGACCGGTCGGCGGCGGGCAGAGCCTTCCCACCTCGGGGGCCGCGGGTGAGGGGCCGAACGCGGAGTGGGTCCGCCGCTGAGGGCCTGCGGCACGCTCGGGCGGGCAGTCCGTGAGCACCAGGGCGACCAAGCGGGCGCCCTCCGGAGTCGGGCGGCCGGCCAGCAGGAGCACCGTGGCCTCCGCCGCCCGGCCCGCCACTCTCCTAGTCCCGCCGCCTCGGCGGAACCTGCGGCGCCCGGGCCCGGGGAAGCGGTGCCCAGGCCTTCGGCGTGGGGCGGGTGCGCGGCCAGGTGGTCTGCGAGCAGCCGGGCGTGCAGGTGCGCGTCGGCCTGGGTTGGGTGATCCGGGGCCACGCCCGCAGCCGCTCGGCGAGCGGGAGTCCGGCTGCGGCGTCCGCCGCGGCGAGGTCGAGGACCGTGCGGGCCAGTAGCGGGCCGGCGAAGGCCGCCGGGCCGCCGTGGCGGACCCCGGCGAGGTCGACGTCGCAGACATGGCGCCGGGCCGCGGGCGCGGTCGCCTCGATGTCGCGGTGCAGCAGCCCGCCAGCGCACCGCGTATGTCGCGAGCCCACCGGAACGGGACGCCAGCGGCAGGGGTGCCATGGACGGTCGCCGTCACTGCTGCAGCAGACCCGCACCTTCATGACCGGACAGGTGGTCGGCGCTCCGCAGGGCGATCGCCTCCTCCAGCTCCAGATCGGCCAAGGCCGCGGCGCGCGCTCAGCGCCGGCCGCGGCGGCGTCCTGGTCGGTGTGTGGCACCGCTGCGCGGGCGGTTCGGCGCCACCTCGGCGGCCCTGACCCGCGTCGCCCTGCAGTACTGCCTGCAGCAGGCCGACAACGCCGCCGTCCTCATTGGCTTCACCCGACCCGAGCAGGTCACCGAGAACCTCGCCGCAGTCGGCACCCCGCTCACCGTCGACGAGCTCGCCTTCGTCAGCGGTGCCCTCGGCCGGCTCCAGAAGGCGCTGGACGCCCACAGCGAGGTGTTCCTCGACGAGCAGGGCGCCGGCCGATGAGCGCCCCTGCCGAGCAACTCTCCCTGATCGCCCCGGAAGAACCCGCGCACGCCCCGGCCGGCGAAGCCGTACGGCTGCTGCTGTTCAGCGCCCAGCACGCCTCCCCGGACCGCTCCCGCCATCAGGCCGCCTGGGTCGCCGCCCAGGAGAACGCGGACATGCCGTCTTCACCGAGGTGTCCTCCCCCCAGCAGGGGTGACGCTCTCGTACCCGCGCTCGGCGAGCGCGGGTACGCCACCGTCATCGCCCCGCAGTCGAAGGACCACGACTACCGCACGGTCATCGCCTGCCGCACAGCCGACGCCGATCCGGTGGAGAGCCCCGTCGCCGTCACCCCTCACCGGGCCCCGGCCGCCCGGGTCGCCATCGGCAGCCACGACATCGGCGTCCTCGGCCTGTACGTCCCCTCCCGCGGCCCCAGGGAGCAGCGCAAGGTCGCCAAGCGTGCCTTCCAGGACGCGGTCACCCAGGCCCCTGCCCAAGCTCCATGCCGGCTTCCCGGACATGCCCGTCATCGTGGCCGGCGACCTCAACGCCATCGAACGCGGCCATCGGCCGCCGCACAAGGTGTTCGGCGGCCGGGAGTACGCCTTCTACGACCCCTTCCAGGCCGTCGGCTTCACCGACGCCTTCCGTCACCTGCACCCCGACAAGATCGCCCACTTCTGGTACGGGCACAGACGGCAACGGCTTCCGTTTCGACCACATCTTCGTCTCCACTCCCCACGCCGACCGGGTCCTCGCCTGCGACTACCACCAGGAGGCCCGCGACGCGGGCCTGACCGACCACGCGGTCATGACGCTGCGCCTCGCGGTTGCCCAGCCCCCATCCCCCGGGTTCCGAGGCGAGCGAACACGGCCGCAGTCAGGAGGAGCGCTGACGCTCCGATTGCTGCTGAGCGCAACGCTCCGTACGTGATGGTGCACGACGACGCTGTGTGCGACCGGGAACCGGCACGCTGCCGGCTCGCGCGCCGTACCCGGTCAGATCTTCGCCGGGCCCACCAGGAAGCACGCAGGGCCGGCCGACCCGGTCATGACACGGTGCGCTCTTGCCGACCCCGCGAAGCACGCTGCACGGGCATCGGCGTTTCGGCCAACCTGCCTCCAGCTAACGGCTCTTGTACGGAAAGGGTCGGTGCACTGCGCACCTTCGCCAACCCGCTCAATCCCGGGGTGCGGAGCCCGTCCGAAAGACATGTGTTCGAAATCGCGCCGGTGTCGTTGAACATGCCGACCCGCCCGCCGCATCCACGAGGGGAAACACATTGACATCAGTCGAACCGGACGGCGACAAGACCCATGATCCGTCGAAGGATCCCAACGCCGACAACATCTCGGCCGCCGAGCAGGAGCTTTACGGCGGCCGCCTTCGATACGACCAGGCTTTCGTCCGGCACGAAGGGCCCCTGACCCGGTTGAAGTTCGGGCACATGGCGGCGGCGCTGCCGGCCATGATGGGCATGGTTCTGCGTATCGGGTGGCAGACGGACCAGCGCGCGCTCACCGGGGTCGTAGCGGCGCAGCTCGGGCAGGGTGCGACGGCCGGCTGGGGGCTGGTGGCGGTCAACAGCGTCCTCACGCAGCTGTTCGCCGACGGCCCGACGGAGGACAAACTGCGCGAGGCGCTTCCGTCGCTGGCGGTGCTCGCGGTCGCGGCGGTGGCGACCGCGGTGCTGTCGGCATGGTCCACGGCGATGTCGGGCCGGCTGGAGCCGCAGGTGGAGCGGGCGGTCTCCGCCCGGTACTACACGGCCGTCACCCACGTCGAGGTCGAGGCGACCGAACGGCCGGAGATTCAGCGCATTCTGGAGGCCGGGAGGTTCGGCACGGACTCGGCCCGCAACATGCTGCGGCTGTCGGTCGGCGTGGGCAACGTGGTGATCGGCATGGCGGCGGCCGCGGTCGTGCTCGCGACGCTGCACTGGACTCTGCTGCCGATGCTGCTGGTGATCGCCCTGCCCAAGGGGTGGGGGGCGGTCCGCTCCGCGCGCCGCGATTACCTCTCGCGCCTGAACTGGGTCGACCACCGTCGGGCGATTGCCTCTCTGCTGGCCTACCTGACCCGCCCGCATGCCGCGGGGGAGATCCGTGTGCACGCCGCCGGTACGAAGCTGCTGTCCAGTTATGAGGAGATGTCGCGGCAGACGGAGGCCGAGCAGCGGCGCCTGGCCCGGGCCCAGGCCTCCACGGACCTGATCGCCGGCGGCTTCGCCGGGCTCGCGTCGATGGCCTGCTACGGGGTGCTGTGGTGGCTTCTGGCGTCCGGTGGTCTGCCGCTCGCCGTCGGCGGCACGGCGGTGATCGCCATCCGCACCTCGACGGCGCGCCTCACGTCGCTGGTGCAGCAGGTCAACCGGCTGTACGAGGAGTTGCTGTTCCTCACCGACACCGAGGACGCCATCAAGGTGGCGGGCGAGAACGCCATCCCGTCCTCCGGTACACCGCTGCCCGCGCCGGCGCTGGAGGTACGGACGGAGCAGGTGTCGTTCACCTACCCGGGGGCCGACAGCCCCTCCCTGAACGGCGTGAGCGTACGGGTGCCCCGGGGGAAGGTCACGGCCCTGGTGGGTGCGAACGGGTCGGGCAAGACCACCCTGACGAAGGTGCTGGCAGGAATCCTGCTCCCTGCCGAGGGAGACGTGTGGTGGGTGGGCGAGTCGGGTGAGCGGGTCGAGCTCCGCGAGGCGGACCGTGCCCACGTCTTCGGCACCGTGGGCCTGCTGGCGCAGGACTTCCCGCGCTGGGAGATGACGGCCGCCGCGAACGTGGCCATCGGCATCGGCGACCGTCCCCGGGACATGGACCGCGTCCGCAAGGCCGCCAAGGACGCGGACATGCTCGACTTGGTCGAGGGCCTGCCGCACGGCTGGGACTCGATCGTGTTCAAGGGCTACGAGCGGGGCGTCCAGCTCTCGGGCGGCCAGTGGCAGAAGCTGGGATCCGCTCGAACAAGGTATCGACAGGCCCCGTTCCTCCTGGTCGACGAACCGACCAGTGCCCTTGACCCCCATGCGGAGATCGCCGCTTTCCAGGGGCTGTGGTCCCTGGCCGAGGAGGGGCACGCGGTCGTCCTCGTCACCCACCGGCTCGCCGCCACCATGAAGGCCGACCACATCTACGTCCTCGACCAGGGGCGCGTCGTCGAAGACGGCACCCACGAGGACCTGATGGCACGTGAGGGCGGCCTGTATCAGGGCATGTTCGTCGCCCAGGCCGCCCAGTACGGCGTCGCGCCGACGACCGACATGCTTCCCGGTCCCCGCGGTGCCCAGCCGTCCGACCACGAGGCGGCGAGCTGACCTTCAGCAGCGCGACTTCCACCAGCCGGCCCCACACACCCGGCCCTACGTCGAAGGCGAGACGACACCCGTGCCCCCCAGCTCCTCCTCGATCCGCAAGACCGTCCAGGCGTACCTCGGACGCCACCCAGGCGAGCGTGACGCCCTGGCCGGGCTGCTCGCCGCGCTGGACCGGCCCGTCGACGTGACCGCCCGCACGACGATGCCCGGGCACGTCACGTGCAGCGCCGTCATCGTCGACCGCCGGTGCCGGGTCCTGCACATCCGGCACCGGGCCACCGGTCTCATGCTCACCCCCGGCGGCCACATCGAGCCCGAGGACCGCACGCTGCTCGCCGCGGCGCTGCGCGAGGTGGCGGAGGAGGCCGGGATCTCCCCCGGGGCCCTGTGCCTGAGCCGGCAGGTGCTCGGCTCCCCGGTCGACATCGACGTCCACGAGATCGACGCCAACCCTTCGAAGACCGAACCGGCCCACGAGCACTACGACTTCTGCTACGTGTTCTATCTCGCCGGTGAGGAGCCGCCGGCGATCACCTTGCAGGACGAGGAGGTGTCCGGCACCCGGTGGGTTCCGTTGTCGGAGGTCACCTCGCCGACGCTGCGCGAGAAGCTTCTCCGGGCGCGGCTGGACGGACAGCCGGAACCGGTGAACGCTTCCGCGCTCATCCACGACGGCCGGGGCCGAGGCCGGTACCTTCTCCACCTGCGCGACCACAAGCCCGGCATCATCTGGCAGTCGGGGGCCTTCGACCTTCTCGGTGGCGGCCGCAGCCACGAAGACCAGAGCCTTGAGGACACGTTGCTGCGGGAGCTGTCCGAGGAGGTCCCCGACCTTCGCCTGGAGGGCCTGGAGCCGTATGCCGTGGAGGCGGCCACCAGCGTCGATGGCCTCAGCGTCCCGGTCCAGGTGTTCGCGGGCCGGTGGCGCGGCACCCCCGACCTGCTCCGGCTGCACGAGGGCGTGCTGCTGCGCTGGTTCGCCCCCGAGGACCTGGACCGGCTGCGCCTGAGCCCCGCCACCCGGGACCTGATTCGCCGGCACGCGGCCGAGAACCCTGCGGACAACGAGCAGGACGCGGTTCCCGCGGTTTGGGATGGGGGCAGCCGGACGGTGCTGCAAGGCATCGGAGTCCACCTCCACCTCGAAGATGCCGAAGGCCGGGTGCTCCTCGGGTTGCGTCACCCCGATTCGGCGTACGCGGGCGACACCTGGCACTACCTCGCCGGCCGGTGCGAGCAGGAGTCCGCCCTCGCCTGCCTGGTCCGCGAGGCGGAGGAGGAGGCCGGTCTCGTCATCGACCCCATGGACGTGGAACTGGCGCACGTCGTCCACGTCGTCGACAGCCCAGGCGCGCTGCCGTTGCTGCAGCTGGTCTTCAAGGCCCGCCGATGGGAGGGCGAGCCCAAGGTGCTTGAGCCCGACAAGTGCCTGGCCTGGAAGTGGTGGCCGCGGGATGAGCTGCCGGGCCGGACCGTCCCCTACACCCGAACGGCCATCGCCGCGATCGCCGAAGGTCGCCCCTACTCCGAGATGGGTTGGTGAGCAGGGTGAGCACACCTACCGGGAACCAGCCCGAGCAGCGTGCCCCGTCCGTCCGCAGGCCGGCACCGTCGGGGGCGGCGAGGTGAGTGCCGAGTCCGACGTCATGGTCGTGGCCGGGATCCTGGCGCTGCTGTACCGGATCACACCGGCCGCGGTCAGCGAGGGTCCGGCGGGAACGGTGACCCGTAACTACGTGGCCGAGGACCGCGGGGGCGGTCGGTGGTTCGTGAAGGCGTACCCCCGTGGGACCGACATGGAGGCGGAGCGGCAGGCCTTGGCCCTGGGCGAGGCGGCCAGAGCGGGAAGCGTTCCGGTGCCGGCCGTGCGGCGGACGGTGACGGGCGAGGCGGTCGCGTCGGCCGGCGGTCTGTCGGTGTCCGTGGAGGTGGCCGAGCACCGCTTCCCCGTCTCCCGCGCCTGGGCGCCCGAGGACGTGATCGGCTACTTGTACACCACCAGCTTCGCCCGCCCCGCCCTGTTCGCCGGCCGTCACGGCGATCTCGAGGCCGCCGCTCTCCGGCTGCTCCAGGACCATGCCGACAGCGGCGTCCTGACGGAGGACGCGGTGTTCACCGTACTGCTCGCGCACCGCCCCGGCGGCTCCGCGTGAGCGGCGCCCAGCGGCACACCGAGCCGCTCGACGTCCACCTGATCGCCGTGCGCGACGGCGCGGCGGGGCCTGAGGTGCTGCTGTCCCGGCGGGCCGGCAACGTGTACGCGGCAGGCTGCTGGCATCTCGTGTCCGGGCATCTGGACGGCCCGTGGGAGGACATGGTCGCCGCCTTGCTGCGGGAGGCCCGGGAGGAGGCCGGTGTCGTCGTCGACCGGGCCGATGTCCGGGCGGCCGTCACCGTGCACCACCGAGCCCCTGCGGGCGGGGCCCGGATCGGGGTGTTCTTCGAGGTGAAGCGGTGGGAGGGCACCCCGGAGGTCATGGAGCCCCAGGTGTGCGACGCCATGGGGTGGTTCGCCTTCGACGCCCTGCCGGAGCCGATGGTGGCGTACTGCCGGGCCGGGTTGGATGCCTACCGGACCGGCGCGCGGATGGCCGTGCACTTCCAGGAACCCGGCGACCCGATCGCCTACGACCCGTCCGCCGACCGGCTGGTCCTCCTCCCGGACCCCGCCGCGCGCTGCACGGTCCCGGAGCAGGCGGTGCGCCGGTTCACCGAGCAGGCGGTCGGCCGGATCACCGCGTGGACGGACGTGTCCTGGGCGCGGGAGGAGAGCCGCGTATGGCGGGCAACCGGCGCGGAGGGCGGTGAGTGGTACGTCAAGGTCCACCAGAACGACCGCTTCCACCAACGTGAAGTGGGCGCCCTGCGCAGCTGGGTTCCCCGTCTCGGTGCGGCCGCACCCCGGTTGGTGGCCGCCGCTCCCGCGCTGCGGGCCGTCGTGCTCACCGCGGTGGGCGGCCGCACCCTGCACGGCGCCGTCCACCGGCCCGAGCACCAGCGGCGGGTCTTCCACCGCATCGGGCAGCTCGCGGCGTCCATCCACCACAGCGCCCCGCCCCGGCCGCCCGCCGACGGCTCGCCGTTGGGCAAGGTGGAGCGGCACCTGGCCGGTGCCCTGCCTCATCTCACGCCCGGCGACGAGGAATTCATCCGCGCCACCGCCGAGAGGGCCGCCGGCCTGGCCCTCTCGGAGACCGTGCCTACGCACGGTGACTTCCAGCTCCGCAATCTGGGCTGGGACGAGACCGCTGAGGCCCTCTACGTGATCGACTTCGAACGGGCCGAAGTCGGCCCGGCCGTGCGGGACTTCGTACGGCTCTCCGGCGCCTGGCACGGCCGGCCCGACCTCTTCCAGGCCGTGATGGACGGCTACGGCCGCCCCTTCACCCCGGAGGAAGAGGACCAGTTCACGGCCTTGTCCGTCCTCGACGCCGTCTCCGGCATCGCCTACGGCACCGCCCACGGTGATCCCGAGCTGGTGGAGCGCGGCCGGTGCGCCCTGTCCCGGCTGCGCGCCGAACCATCGCCGCCATCTACGGCTGGAGGTCATGCATGATCCGCGGCATAGCGACAACAGCAGACCCGAACCTTCCTACTGCAGAGCCCCCGTGGGTGGTACGGGAGGCGACATCTGCTGACGCCGAGGCCATCTTGCGGATGCGGTCGGAGCTCATCCTGACCGAGCCGCTGGACGAGGTGTGGACGGCATCGGGCAGCACGGACCTCGCCCGTCGGCTCGAGCCGGGCGGGGACGCCCGCGCCGCCGTCGTGGTGTCACCGGACGGAAGGCCCGCAAGCTGCGCCCTCGGCTTCGTCCACCGGCTTCTGCCCGCCCCCGCCTATCCCAAGGGGCTCGCCGGGCGGGTGCACCTGGTCGCCACGCTGCCCGCTTTCCGGTGCCGCGGCCACGCCCTGAGGGCGGTATCCGCGCTGCTGGACCAGCTGGCCTCCGAGGGGGTCACCCTGTTCGAGCTGAACGCCAGCGAGGAGGCCGCACCGCTCTATGAGCAGGTGGGGGTCGCCCCCGCGTCGTCGATGATGCGGATGACCCGCCTGATCGACCGGGAGGGTGAGGCTCCCGGGCCACCCCCGGTGCCGCACTATGCGGAGACGGTCCCGAAGTTCACGGGCTACGCCTGCGTGGTCCTCACCGACCAGGGCGGCCGGCCCGTTCAGCTGCACGCCACGTACTCCTCCTCCCACCCCTGGCAGTTCCCCGGCGGCACGATGGGCCACGGCGAGCAGCCGCTCCAGACCGCTCTGCGGGAGTGCTACGAGGAGACCGGGCTGGTGGTGAAGGGGCCGCTGCGGCTGCTCGCCTCCGTCTTCACACCTCCCGGTGGCTCGTGGCCGTACGGCACGGCGGGGTGGATCTTCGATGGCGGGTGCCTCACCCCGGAGGAGATCCGGTCGATCACGCTGGACGCCGAGGAGCACGACGACGTCCGAATGCTGGCGGTGGAGGACTGGAAGGCTCTGATGCCCGCCCAGGACTACTCCCGCCTGGAGGCGGTCATGGCCGCCCGGGCCACGGGCATCGCTCAACAGATCACCTGGGGCTGGGGGGACGCATGAGCGTGATCGTGATGTCCGACCCGCGGGTCGCCGCGATCCCGGTCCGCGAGTGCGGTGAACCGCTCGTCGATGTGCGCACCGGCCCGGTGCCGCTGCTGGTCGACAGCCGCCGCCGCGACCCCGCCGGCGCCTTCGCCCACCTGCGTGAGCGTGTCCGCGACCAGCTCGTCGGCGCACAGGACCGGCTCCCGGAAGGGCTGCGGCTACTCGTCGTGGAGGGCTACCGGCCCCCGGAGCTCCAGAAGAAGTACTTCGAGCGGTACACGCAGCGCCTGCGAAGCGAGCACCCACGGTGGACCGTGCAGCAGGTGCGGGATGCGGCCAGCCGGTATGTCTCTCCCCCGGAGATCGCCCCGCACAGCGCCGGCGCCGCCGTCGACCTGACGCTCGTCGACGCCGACGGCCGCGAGCTGGACATGGGTACGGCGATGAACGCGACCCCCGAGGACAGCGACGGGGCGTGCTTCGCCGACGCCACGAACATCCCTGCGGCGGCGAAGGCGAACCGGGTTGTCCTCACCACCGCCCTGACCGATGCCGGACTTCAACCATATCCGTTCGAATGGTGGCATTTCTCGTTCGGATGCCGGTACTGGGCACTCATGCAAGGCCGGCCCGCCGCGCTGTACGGGGCGACGGCCTGGCCTCGTTGACCCCCGTGCCGCCGCCAGCGGCGCACCCCTATGAAGCGCGGACCCGGACGAGCAGGAGCAGAGCGATGATCACGGTGCCGAAGAAGCAGACATGGCAGGACCACTACGCCGACGGGAAAGGGTTTCGGCAGGTGGGTGAGGTCGAGCGCACTTTGCTGGCCGCGCATACACCCGTGCCCGACGGCGGGGGTCGGGCGCTCGATGTCGGCTGCGGGACGGGTGAGCCGGCGGTCGCGCTGGCCGGCATGGGCTACACGGTGGACGCCGTCGACTACGCCGAAGCAGCCCTGAAGCGGGCGCGGGACGACCACGCCGAGGTGAAGGGGGTGCGGTGGTGGTGTCGCGACGTCGAACGGGAACCGCTTCCCGAAGCCGCCCCGGACGAGGAACCCGGGTTCGACCTGATCACGCTCCGGCTGTGCATCGCGTTCATCTCCGACCGGACCGCCCTACTGCGCACGCTCGGCGCCCAGTTGCGTGCGGGCGGCGCGATCGTCGTCATCACCCCGCTGTCGGAGACCACCCCTGCCGAGCGGCAGAACACCGCCCTGGACGAGAACGAGATCGAGCTGCTGTCCGAGGGGTTCGACGCAGTGGCACGGTTCGACGCCGAGGGCCTGGCGGTCCTCGTGCTGCGGGGTCCCGCCGGCGAGGTCTCCGCAGTGGAGCGGGACCGGCCGGCCCCGCAGGCGGTCTGCGGAGCTTCGGCCATCGTCACCGACGGGGAAGGACGGGTGCTTCTGGGCCGCTCCACCCGGGGGGCATGTGGGAGCTGCCGGCCGGTGGTGTCGAGACCGGCGAGTCCGCGCAGGCAGCCGCCGTACGAGAACTCGCCGAGGAGACCGGGCTGGTGGCGATGGAAGCCGACGCCCACGTCGTCACCATCCTGCACGACGACCGGCAGGACGTACGCCGCATCGCCGCCGTCCGCATCGCCTCCTGGACAGGCCAACTCGAGCTCCGGGAACCCTTCAAGTTCCCGCGCTGGGAGTGGTTTCCGCTGCACACGCTCGCCGCATTGGGGCGGCTCTTCGCTCCGTCCGCACTGGCCCTGAACTCGGTCTGGCCCGGCGTCGTGCCCCGTTCCCCCGAGGCCCACTCCTACCCGCGTGCGGCCCTGTACGGGCCGGTGGCCGGGGAACCGGCCGAGGCCGTCCGCCTGCGGGAGCAGATGACCCAGAGCGTGATCCGTGGCGGCTGGGCCCCCTCCTCCCGTGTTCAGGCCGCGCTGCGCTCCGTGCCACGGCACCGGTTCCTGCCGGAGGCCCCCTTGGCGACGGCATACGACGACGAGATCGCGGTCGCGACGGTGCGGGAGGACGACGGGACGGTCGTCAGCTCCGTCTCGGCGCCATGGCTGCAGGCCGATATGGCCGAGCATCTGCGCCTGGAGCCGGGGATGCACGTGCTGGAGGTGGGGTCCGGCGGTTACAACGCCGAGCTCCTCGCGCATCACGTCGGAGACCGCGGGCGCGTGGTGAGCGTGGACCTGGACCCCTTCGTCGTCCGACGTGCGGAACGGCTCTGTGCGGAGGCCGGGAGCGGGCGGGTCACCGCGGTGCTCGGCGACGGCAGCCTGGGCGCGCCCGGGCATGTCCCCCCGGGCGGGTTCGACGCGGTGATCATCACTCACACCGCGACCGACATCGCCCCCGCGTGGCGGGAGCAGCTGGCCGAGGGCGGCCGGCTGGTCGTGCCCTGGACGTCGGCGGCTACACCCGCTCGATCACCCTGGTCCGCCGGGGCGATGTCCTGCACGCGGAGCACCGGACGTACTGCGGGTTCGTCCGGGACCGCGGCGCCGCCGCCCGTACCGTCCCCACCGCCGTACTGGCGGGCGGGGAGGTGACCGTTCGGTGGGAGCTGGGGACAGCCGGGGACACAGGTGGCCTGGAGGAGGCCCTTGCCGGTGGGCGGTACGAGCGCGGCACGGGCCTGATCGTCGCCGGGCAGTTCAACTTCGAGACGCTGCAGCTCTTCGCCGCGACGACCCTGGACGGCTTCTGCCGCCTGAGCGTGCCTGCGGGCTCCGAGGTCGTGGCCCAGCGCGACGCGGCCGCGATCGTCGCCGACGGCTCCCTCGCCGCCTACCTGACCCACACCAAGATCGCCGATGGGCCCGAACCCGCCGACTGGCGCAGCGAGTTCCTCGTCCACGCCCACGGGCCCGCGGGGCCGGAGCTGGCCGAGCGGCTCGCCTCGTGTGTCCGTACCTGGGACCGGGAGGTGCGCGAGAGCTGGTACCCGGCCCTGAGCATCCACCCGGCCGGCACCCCCGACGATCAGCTGCCGCCCGGCGACCGGGTCGACACCCCCGCCTGCCGCATGGTCTTCGGCTGGCCCGGCCGAGGCGCCCGCGCCCCGCTCCCGGCTCCGGCGCACGGACCCGCCACCGCCGCGAGCGTGCGGGTGGCACCGTGATCTGCTGGCTGAACGGCCCCTTCGGGGGTGGGAAGAGCACCCTGGCCGCCGACCTGCGCCACGCACTCGGCGGCGCCGTGATCGCCGCCCCGGAAGGCGTCGGGGACCTGCTGCGGGACGCCTTGAAAGGCCACGACCGCCGCACCCGCGCCTACCAGGACCTTCCTCCCTGGCGTGTCCTGACCTTGGCGTTCGTCACCAGCCTCGCCGACTGCACCGGTGGCCCCGTCATCGTGCCGATGACCGTCCTCGACCCGCAGTACGCCGACGAACGGTTCACCCCGCTGCGCCGACACCCCGCCGGCTTCCGCCACATCGTCCTGCACTGCGCACCGGATCCCCTGAAGCGGCGGATCGCCCGCAGCGGCGAGTTCCCCGGCGACCCCGTTCGCAGCGACGCCGTACGCGCCTACCGTCGCCGTCGCACCGCCGGCTACGACGGCGCTGCCGCGAGCTGGACGCACGTCCACGGGCACGTCATCGAGACCAGTACCCTCACCGCCGGGCAGACCCTCCAGGCCGCCCTCGCCCACCTCCACACCGCTGAACCCGCCGCCGGGAGACCGACGTGACGTCCACCAGCACACCCACCCAAACAACCGTCCGCCCAACAGAGCAACGGCCCGCCCCGGCGGCCGTTTTCACCCCGCCTGCCGACCCGGCCGACCACGCGCGGATGCGCAGGGCGCTCGCCGCCGCGGCGCGCACTCTTCGCCTACGGGTGCACGGGCCCGCCACCTGGGGCTTCCGAGGGCGCACCCTCAGCCGCCGGGCCGAGGAGGACCGGTGGCTGAGGGTGGTCGGCGCACCGCTCGGCAAACCCTGCGGCATCACCTGGGACGGGACCGTACGCGCCGACACCCTGCTCCCCCGGGCTGTGCCGCGCCCCCGGGTCCACGACATCCTGGAGTGGACGGACCCCACGCACCGCTACCGCGCCGAGCTGTCGGAGTACCTGCCCCGGCCCGCCCTCCAGTCCGGCGGCCCCGTCCTGACCTGGGACCTTCATCTGCCCGACTCCTGGTGGGCGGACCTGCGCGCGGCACTCACCGCGACCGCCACGGTGCCCACCGGTCGGCAGGCGGTGCGTCAGCAGTGGATCGACCGGCACTTCTCGCGCCTGCTCGGCATTCCCACCGTCCAGGTCGCTTCCTGGATCACCGGGCACGGCGATCTCCATGGGGGGAACCTTCTTCCGCCGCCCTTGGTGCTCCTTGACTGGGAGGGTTGGGGCCGGATGCCGGCCGGGTTCGATATCGGGCTGTTCCACGCGTACAGCCTGACCGTGCCCGCTACCGCGGCCCGGATCAGAGCCACGTTCCCCGACGTCCTCGGCACAGAGGAAGGGCGGATCGGTGAGCTGGTCGCCTTGGCGCAGCTGCTGCAGGTGTCCGAGCGCGGCGGTCACCCCGAACTCACCCCGCACCTGGCCCGGCGCGCCGAACAGCTCACCGGCACCCCGGTGCCCATGCCCCCGGCGACCGCCGCGTGAACATGCAGCCGACCGGCAGGCCCACCTCCTGTCCCACCCCGACCCCCGAAGGGCAGACACCCGTGCCGTCTTCGAACGTGCCCTCCCTCCTTGGCGTCTTCGCGCATCCGGACGACGAGTCACTGCTCGCCGGCGGGGTCCTCGCCCAGCACGCCGCCGCTCACGTGCCTACGGCCGTGGTCACCATGACGTGGGCCGCCGCCAGCCCGCGGGCCGCCGAACTCGCCGATGCCCTGGCCGTCCTCGGGGCGGGGGCGCCGCGGCTGCTCGGCTACGCCGATGCCCGCAACCCCACCTCGGCACCCGACGGCGCCGTACGCCTCGTCGACGCGCCCCTCGACGAAGCCGTCGGCCGCCTCGTCGCACACATCCGCGAGGTCCGGCCCGACATCGTCGTCGGCCACGACGCCCTGGGCCAGCTCACCGGGCACCCGGACCACCGGCGCGCCCACCAGATCACCCTCCTCGCCGTCGAGGCCGCCGGCCTGCCGCACCTGTATCCCGACGCCGGCGAGCCCTGGCAGCCGGCGGCCCTGTACATGGCCACGCACTCGCGATCCGGTGTGGGCCGGCTCGGCCCGCTCCTTCGGAGCGTCGGGAAGACACTCCTCGCGGTGCCGGACACGTACGTGACCACGGCCGTCGACGTCTCACCGTGGGCCGCGGTGAAGTGGGAGGCGATCCTCGCGCACCGCAGCGAGGTCGCCCGCGAGCGGCCCCTGCCCGGCCTGCTCGCCCGCCTGCCCGAAGCAGAACGCGGCGAGATCATCCGCACCGAGCAGTTCACCCGGCTCACCCCCGGCCCCGCGCCGGGCGACCCTCACCAGCTCGTCGCCTGACCGACCCCGCCGTCCCATGGTTCCGCCCGCACGATCGGAGACGTGATGACCGGCACGCCGCCCCTGACGCGCCGCCCAGCACGAGGATGTCCGACGAGGAGTACGGGGTCCTGCGCGCCTCGGCCGCCGTATGGGCCGGTACGTCCGTGCTGATCACCGACCGGCGCGGCCGGGTCCTGATCCAGCACGTCGACTACCGCACGACCTGCCTCCCGCCAGGCGGCGCCGTCGATCCGAACGAGTCCCCGGCCCGGGTCGGCGTAGCTGTCGCCGGTCTGGTAGGGGCCCGGTTCGATGCTGAGGCGTACGGCGGCCCGCAGGACGGGGTCCTCCAGGATGCTGGCGGTGTAGTGGTGGCTGATGTCGATCAGGGTCTGAACCGGAGGTCGGGGGTCGGGTCGTAGCCGTGCGCTCGGCGACCTGCTGGAAGTACAGGTCCTGGCGGGCCAGGACCGCGTCGCCGAGCTGCTCCTTGGACGCGAAGTGGTGGTGGAACCCGCCGCGGGAGACGCCGGCGAGGTCCTGGATCTCCGGGGTCGTCGCACCGGCGTAGCCCTCGCAGTCGAAGACGATGCCGGCGGCCTCGATGATCCGCTGGACGGTGCGCTCCCCGCGATCCTGCATCGGTCCTCCGCGTCGGAGACGAAGCAGGACTCGACGTCCGTCTCGGCGGCTGCCTGCTCCGTCATCTGGCGGGTCTCGACGAACTACGAAGGCTGGACCGCGAACTACAGCTGGGCGTGGAACATCGTGATGCGGCGGGGAGAAACCGGCGACCGGGTCAGGGAGATCCAGTGCCTTCTCCTGCACAAGGGCTTCGGCGTCGGCGCGTCGGGAGCCGACGGGGTATACGGAACCGACACCTTCAACGCGGTCACGGCGTTCCAGCGCTCCCGGGGCATCACCGCTGACGGCATCGTCGGGGAGAACACCTGGCGCAAGCTGCGCGCGCGGTGAGCCGGTTCCCGGCCCTCCAGCCGCCAGCGTGCGGCCGGGGGCCGTGGAACCTCCGGCCGGGCCCGTGTTGACGCACAACCCCGCCGCTCCAGAAGCCCCCGCAGCCGTCGCCGGCTGGGGGGCTTCTGCCTGCTCCCCTCCCCTCCCCTCCCCTCCCCTGTGACCGTGCGCCCGCGGGAGGACGGACGGACGTAGCCGACGGGGTGCGAAGCGCAGGGCAACCTCGACATGGTCTGGAGACGCCACTCGACATCACCCGGCACGGGCACCCGGCCCGGCCGCACCGCAAGCGTGAGAACGCCAGCGGTCGCGCCCCCGTGCGGTGATGCGTTGCGGGTGCTTCCGGGGTTATCGGGTCCTGAAGCGGCGGAAGAGGTTGCGGGCCACGTGGACGCCAGGGCCGCCGAAGCCGACGATGTCGATGCGTCCGTCGCCGGTGATGTCGGTGAGGAAGCGGGGGTGGCGGTCGACTCGCCAGCCGCCGGCGTCCTCGTTGTACCCGAATCCGCGGCACACCAGCCGGGCCTGCTCGAAGCGGCCGTCGCCGCTGTTGTGCGATACCCAGACGCCCTCGTTGCCGAAGCCGATGATGTCAGGGTTGCCGTCGCCGGTGACGTCGGCGAGGAGCCGCAGGTGCTTCTCGCCCGTCCACCCCTGAGCCTGCCCATAGTCGTTCAGAACGAGCCGGGAGGGCTCGAACGTGCCGTCGCCTCGTCCGCGTGCGACGACAACGCCCTGCGGGCCGAAGCCGACGATGTCCACTGGGCCGGCGCTGCTTGTTCTGACCGCGAACCGGGGGTGTTCCTCGACTGACTTCCATCCCTGGTCGACCCCGAAGTCGTCGAGGGTGTAGAGAGGTTCGGCGAATGCTCCTTCTTCGTCCTGGAGGGAGACCCAGAGGCCGTCGTCGTGGCAGCCGACGACGTCGAGCCTGCCGTCACCGGTGGTGTCGGCGAGGAAACGGGGGTGCCTGTCGACGAGCCAGCCGCCCGCCTGTGGGCCGTGGCCGAACGCCCTGAGTACGGGTTCGTCGGCGAGCGGTGCGAACTTTCCTTCCTCGTCCTGGAGGGATACCCACACGCCGTCGTCGTGGCAGCCGACGACGTCGAGCCTGCCGTCACCGGTGGTGTCGGCGAGGAAACGGGCGTGCTTGTCGACGAGCCAGCCGCCCGCCTGTGGGCCGTGGCCGAACGCCTGCAGGACCAGCTCGCCACCCGCGGGCGCGAACGTGCCGCCCTCGTCCTGGGTGGACACCCGGACGCCTTCGGCGGCGAGCACGACGACACCGGGACGGCTCTGGCCCGTGAGGTCCGCGAGGGTCCACAGGTCTTTGGGACTCGCGGAGGAGGCGGGCGGGTGCAGAACCCGTTCCTCATCGTCGAACGTCCCGTCCCCTCTGCTGGACGAGGTCACCGCCCCTTTCGCGGGTTTGAGCCCGACGATGTCCGCGAGCCCTGTTCCGGTGGTGTCGGCGAGGAACCGCTCACCGGGCCCGGCCCACCAGCCCGCCTGCCCGGCAGGGCAGCGGTTGGGTCTGTCGGTCTTCCATCCGCCGGCGCCCTGGTCGTATCCGAACTTCTCCAGGACCAGCAGTACGTTGCTGAAGGAGGGCGTCGTGTCGGGGGCCGGCCGCAGTGCCCTCCTGTCATGGGTCAGTCGCCAGGACTGGCGGCTGTTCCAGTGGCTCAGCGGCGCCCAGTCCAGGACGAGGTCGCCGGTGCGCTCCGGCTCGGCCGGGAGGAGGCGCCACCGCTGGGTCTCGGCGCTGTCGTCGTACGCGCGAAGGACGATCCGGGTGTCCTCCTTTCCGGGTTCGTCGAGGTCGAGCACGGTGCCGTCGGCCGCGCCCTCCACGCGGTACAGGCCCGCTTCGCCCTCGACGGGGACGAGGCGCCACTGCTGGCCCTTCTTGCCCGAGGCGTCCGACTGACGGACGCCCTGGCCCGCAGCGGCCGGGGTGTCGAGCACTTTGCCGCCGACCGTGTTGCGGATCACGTATACCGGGTCGTCCTGCGTGCCCGGCGGCACGGGGATGAACTGCCACCGGTCCGGGCCCGGGCCGTTCTTGGGGTAGTCGCGGACGACGAGCGTCCCGTCCGCGGCCGGCACGGCCTTGGCGCCGAGGGGTCGACCCGTGGCGGCGTTGACGATCTCCAGCTTCAACTCTTGCGTGGGCACGGGCATCGTGGTGCCTCTTCCAGGCGGTTGGTGCGGCGGCTCGGGACGGGTACGGCGTGGTGGCTGCGGATCACGTGAAGACGTGGTGGTAGGGGACGTCCCACTCGTTGGGCAGTCGCGGGTAGAACGTGTTGATGACCGTCCCGGTGAAGTCCCCGCCCCAGTTGTAGGTGAGCCGCGCCTCGCTGTCCTTCGCCACCGCGTGGTCCTTGAACCCGAGAATGGCGTCGGGGTGGGTGATCGGCACGAAGGTGATCCCGCCCCACGGCGTCACCGTGACGACCCAGAGTTGGGTGTCCTCCGTCGCCCCGTTCTTCCCGCGCCATTTGTCGCCCACTTTCGCGGGCAGGCCCACCTGCAAGGTGTCGGCCGTGCTCTGGGGGGCGTCCTGGTGGACCGTGACGCGCCTGCGCTGAGGCTTCGGCGCTCCGTCGTCACCGCGACCGGCATCGGCGTCGGCCGCGCCGGCGGGCGGGGGTGTCGTCTGACCCGCGGCGCTCTCGATGAAGTACAGCGGGCGCTGGCCGAAGAAGCCGCCGGGGGTGATGTGCCAGAGATGGCCCTGCGCGTCCTTGGTCGCCGGGTCGAGCGCGGTGGCCAGCTTGGCGCCCTTGTCGTGACTGCTCGCCACCAGTTCCGTGGGTCGCAGGTAGCCGCCGTTGAAGGCGTGGACGAGCATGACCGGACGGTTCTCGACGAGGGCGGCCACGATGGCGTTGTCGTAGCTGTTCACCGCCACCGGGCCGCCGACCACCAAATTGGACATAGCCGTGCGTTCTTGGGTGTACATCGCGGATACCTCACCTGTTCTTGATGGGGAGAACAATGTTTCAGGTGCTCAGTGATGTGGTTTATCACGCGTCCATTACCGGACACCTCATCGCTCGTGATCAGTTCGACTGCATAAGCGAATGTACGATCGGAGTAAATGCCCTCAAAGCAGCAAGTTTCGAGGTCAGAGCTCTCAGGCCAAGCGCTGCAGGTCATCGTTCGGGTGATCAAAGCCGCCGAGAATTCTGGATCACCCGTTTGAGTGCGATACCCGGAGCCGCCTTCTCGGGTGATGAGGCCCCTGCTAGCTTCGCTTGCCGGAACGCGTACAGATTTCCTGTCGCTATTTCACCAGTGCGGTTTCGGTCACATCAGTCGAGGATGGACATTGCCTTCCAACGCGTACAACCTGGGACGGGCCAAGCGCCAGCCGCTGACGAAGAAGAACCTGCGGGAGCTCAATATCGAGCAGACCTGGCAGTCCATCCTGGAACACCCGAACCTGGTCTACGTCGACGACTACGGGGTGCGGCACAAGCCCGTCGGTTTCTCCGTGAACAAGTCGAGCTTCGGCTCCTTCCCCGGCACGGCGTACCAGCGGGGCTGGCTCGCCTATATGAACCTCGGGGAGCCGCTGATCGAGGAGCGGCGCAACATCACCCAGCCCCCACCCGACACGTTCTCCTCGCGCACCTACGTCAACCGCAGCCAGTCCCCGATGAACTTCACCGACTCCGTCGACTTCACCGTGTCGAACGGGGCCACCTGGTCACTCTCGGGAGACTCCAAGCTCACCTTCGGCGGCAACGTCAGCGCCCAGCTCCAACTGCAACTGCAGAACAAGCTCGGTCTGAACCTGCAGGGGCAACTGGGAACGCAGCTCAAGAACGAGATGGCGAACAAGAACGCCAACACGGTGACCAACAAGAACAGCAAGGACAGCGTGGGGGTGGACAACGCCAACACCGTCGACACGGCAGTGACCAACGGGATGACGAACTCCGCCTCGGCCACGATGACCGGCTCGGTGGACTTCACCACCACGGGCAGCGCCTCCGGCACCGCGGGCCTCAACGCTGCGCTGGCCCAGGGCATCGCGGCCTCCGTCGGTGGTTCCTTGTCCACGGGCTGGGCGTCGAAATCACAGATCTCCGGCACGGTCCCTCCGGGCTCCCGCGTGGAAACCATCGTCACGCAGCGCCGTGCCCTCAAGCAGTACACCTATGAGATCCCGGTGACCTTCTCCGGGTTGCTCGCGGTGAAGTACGCCGTGCCGGTGGCCGTCCTGTCCCCACCGCAGCCGGACGACCTCCCTGGGCTCGACCAGCTGGTCGCCCGCGACATCACCGACCTCGACCTGGCCGGCGGTGGTTTCCGCATGAAGGGAATGGCCGAGGTCGTCTCCGCCCTGGAGGTCCACCACACGATGTTCGACGGCGAGAGCCTCACCGACAGCGACCGAGACCTTTACAAGGGGCCCTGACCAGCGGGCGCCGCCGCCACAACGACCAGAGGTGACCAGCATGGTGTTCAAGAACGTCTTCGACTCCGCGGGAACGGGCGCGGGACTCTTCTCGGTGACCACCGACCGCGACAAGCCGCAGCCGGGAGCGGGAGTCGACTTCGAGGACGCTGACGACGGCACATACGACGACACGACCACGAGCCTGTTCACCAGCGGAATGCACGGCGCTTCCCACCGCGCGAAGGTCGTGCAGGAGCAGGCGCCCGAAGCGCGGGCCATCCTCGGCTTCCTCGCCTCCTTCATCCAGACCACCCAGGCGTCCGCCAGCAACCAGGCCGCCTACGCCCGAGACCCCGGATCCGTATCGACGGCCGCGGCTGCGGGCATGGAGAAGTCCAGCGAAACGGTGACGCGGCACGGCGATCTGCAGAAGGACGAGGGCTTGCAGGCACCGAAGAGGGACGACTTCAAGGCTCCCGACGCCCCGGCGTCGCCCGAGGCCGAGCAGCCCCCCAAGGCGCCCAAGGCAACCGCCGAGAAGCCGGCCGATTCCAAGTAGGTTCCCAGGTCCGGGGGGGGGGGGGGGGGGGGGGGGCGGGGGGCGGGGGGGGGGGGGGGGGGAGAGGGGCCCCCCACTCCACATTGGTTTCTCC
>NZ_JBVJCD010000006.1:0-123320 GCF_055588985.1 Streptomyces sp. NPDC041970 | reverse complement strand
TCCCCCCCCCCCCCTCCTCCTCCAGGCCCGGACCAGCCCACAGGGCCCCACAAGAAAACCGAGGAGAAGCGGGCCGGTGCGGGGGGGGTCCCGCGTTGGGGGGGGGGGGGGCTTTCCCCCCCCCCCCCCACGCGGGCGTTCAGACAGGAAGCAACTGCCACTGCCGGTCACGGTGGTCGCCCTGGGCGCCGTACTGCTTGATCACCGCGGGGGCGTTGGTATCGACGCGCAGCAGCAGACCGCTGTTGCGATTCGCGATCTCGTACACCCGCGGGGTGTCGGTCACCGATCCCACCGGGATCAGCCGCCATTGCTGGTGCTCGGCGTCCCTGCCTTCGTAGGCGCGCTGCGCGACCACCGCCCCGTCGGCCGTGCCGCCTCCGACGACCTCCAGCACCTTGCCGCTGCGCACGTTCTCGATCCGGTACAGGATCTCGCCGTCGTCCTGGCCCGTCGCGATCAGCCGCCACCGCTGGTGCGCCCGAGGCGAGGAGAGGGACTGGTGAATCTCGGCACCGTCCTTGGTGGACTCACGCAGGACCCCCATCCGCAGCCTGCTGCGCACGTTGGCCCAGGAGACCACGGTGCCCGACTCGGGCAGACCGGCCGTCTTCTCCGAGGTGACCTTCCGGATCCGGTGGTTGAGGTGGTCGGCGATGTAGAGGGTGTCGACGCAGTCCACCGCGAGCCCGAACGGGTTGTTCAACTGGGCTGCCGCGGCCGGGCCGCCGTCGCCGCCGAAACCCGCGGCGCCCTTGCCGGCGACCGTGCTGATCTGCCCGTCCGGCGCCACCTTCCGGACGCGATGGTTGTTGTAGTCGGAGATGTAGAGGGTGCCGGTGCTGTCCACCACCACCCCCAGGGGCAGGTTCATCTGTGCAGCCGTCGCCGGGCCGCCGTCGCCGCTGAACCCCGCGGTGCCCTTGCCGGCGACCGTGCTGATGATCCCGTCGGCCGCGACCTTGCGGACGCGGTGGTTGTTCCCGTCGGTGATGTAGAGGACGTCCGCGTCATCCACCGCCAACGCGTACGGGCCGTTCAACTGAGCGGAAGCCGCAGGACCAGCGTCTCCCCTGAAGCCCGCCACGCCGGTTCCCGCGACCGTACTGATGGTCCCGTCCGCGCTGATCTTCCGAACCCGGTGGTTGCCGTGGTCGGAGATGTAAAGGGTCCCGGTGCTGTCCACCACCACCCCCAACGGGTAGTTCAACTGGGCCCTGGCGGCCGGGCCGCCGTCACCGCTGAACCCCGCGGTGCCCGTTCCAGCCACTGTGTTGATCTTCCCGTCAGTGGTGATCACCCGGACACGGTGATTGGCGGCGTCGGTGATGTAGACGCTGCCCGCAGCGTCTACCGCGACCTCGCGCGGACAGTTCATCTGGGCCGATGCAGCGGGGCCGTTGTCACCCCGGTAGCCCGCCCCGGCGCCGGCGACCGTGCTGATTTTCCCGTCCGTGCTGATCTTTCGGACCCGGTGGTTGTTGTAGTCGGAGAAGTAGAGGCTGCCGGTGCTGTCCAGCGCGATGCCGTACGGACGATTCAGCTGAGCCGTGACGGCCGGCTCGTCGTCTCCCTTGAACCCCGCGACCCCGGACCCCGCGACCGTACTGATCTCGGGGTCGAAACTCTCGTCGTCGGCTTCCGTCTGAGCAGTGCTCATCGTCGTCCCCTCGCCTTTCACCGACCGCTCACTGCAACCGGTTGTCGATCGATTCCAGCAAGGCACACGGACGTCCGGTCGGCGAAGTCACCAACGGGTGCGTTCAAGGATCGCGTTGACGGAGGCCGGTTCGGACCGGCTGGGGTTCTCGCGGTCAGCGCCTGAAGGCGACGATCGGCGCGGTGAGCTGTGCGGGCGGCGGTCCACGGCGGACACGCGCCTGGTGTCTGACGTGGTGCGCATCTGAACCGTCGTGGGGTCGCATGGCTGCGGGTTTCCCACCGCAGCGCTTCCACGAGCGACAGCAGCCGGGGCTGCGAGGTGACCGCGTCCAGGTACGGCTCGCCGTGGCGTCGGGGTGGTCGGCGGACAGCTCGCCCGCTCCTTCTCCGATGAGAACCGTGTATGCGTGCTGGCAGGCATACACGGCGGCGGCGGGGTCGGCACCGCTGCGTAGAGGCGCGTCGAAGGGCTCGATCGCCCGCAGCGCTCTCGGTAGCGCCGCCACCGCGTCCTCGGGCGTCTTCGCCACCTCGCGGTGGTCGGTGTCGGGATGCTCCGGGACTACGCGCGCGGCCAGTACGTCGGAGCTGTCCGGCACACCGACCGCCGACGCCGGCAGCGGCCGACGGCGCCCGTGGCACTTGGCCTACTCCGCGGCCGCGGCTGTGGCGGTCGTCGAGTTGCGTCTGCTGGAGAGGGAGGCCCCGAGAGGCGACGTCGCTCGTCATTCGGTCCTCGACCGGGGTGGCGACCGTCTCGCGTACTGCCTTGGGGAGAGCCTCGTGCCCACAGGACTCAGTGGGAGCTCGAGCCCCGGCGTTCCGGCTCCTCGACGCTGCTCCGCCGCGGCGTTCCCGGCTTCTTCGACGCCGCCGCCGCCGCGCTCAACGGCCGTGAGGCGGCCCTCACCGCGCTGTGCGCACCGGACGTCGAGACCGGCCTGGTGTGCGCCCCGGTGGCCGGGCTGGCGTCGTCCAGGGTGCACCTGCGGGTGTGTGCGGCGGGTTCTGTGGAGCCGGGTCGAGTGCTTCGTCGTCACCGCACGCGCCGTCTGCTCGGCCGCCGCCGTCTTCACGGTCGGCCTGCCACCGCCTGCCTCCGTCTTCGGCGCCGGCGCGCGCGGAGACGCTTCACGTGGTGCAGCCCGGCCTCTTCTTCGGTTGCGGCCCGCGTGCCGCCTCGGCGCGCTCCTGTGCCGGGGGCTGTCCCACACCCGGATCGCGGAACCCGGTTTCCGGCGACCGATTGCGCGTCGCACGTACCGATCACGCCAGGACGGCAGCGCGCCGCCATGAGTTGCGCACGATGGAACGCATCCCTCCGCGCGGTGGAGCTCACCGCATGGGCTCCACCGCGTGCCCGGTGCGTACCGCGCTGGCGCCCACTCCCCTTCGATGCGGACGATGCTGGGTATACCTCACCCCATGGAACGCACCGGGATGCGGGAGTGCACGGCATCGTCCGCACGGCGCGCCCTCTGCACGCGGGGACGGTGCGCGGGCACGACAAGTCTCCTTTCCGGCACCGGACGTGGTGGACCCGGAGCTGTTCGAGGGCAGGGTGCCGGGTTCGGTGAGGGCCGGGTGATGCGCCTCCTCGCTCCCTCGTTCTCCGGTTGGGAGCGGAGGGCGCGGCACAGGGCCCAGGCGATCGTGGAGCACTGTGCCCGCCTCTGCCGTCTGGGAGCCGTCCCTCGTCAGTCGCCGAGCGCCGCTCGTGCCCGGTCGACGGCGCGCAGCGCAGCGGATCGTTCGGCGATCAGTGTGTCCTTGTCGCGCTCGATCGCCGCTTCCTGGTAGGCGGCCTCGACCACGAACCACTGGCGGACGACGCCGGAGGACCGGTTGCACCTCACTTCCGCGACGGCCTGGGCCCGTTCCGCGGCCTTGTCGACAATTGCCATGCTGGGGCTGTCGACAGGAGATGTGCGGCCGGGATAGCCGCGCGCACTCATGCACGAAGTCCATCTGGCCACCGCCGCGACGACGCGGGGATCCTTGGCAGAAGCATCCCAGGTTCTTCGCTGCAAGCGCATGGCGAAGGGCGTCTCCCGCGCCCTGGAGTCGTCACCGAGCTGGCGTACGGCCCAGCCCACACAGCCTTGTGGCCGGCCTTCGGAACCGCCGTCATAGATGCGGCGCTGAGTCGTCGTCAGCTTCGGCACGGCGGGGGGCGCGGCGTCTCTGGACGGAGGAAGCCCGTAACCGTACTGCTCGGCCTGCTCCAGGTCGGTCAAGCCGTAACGGCGCGCCAGGAAGTCCTTCAGCGGCGGGCGTACGTGCGTCAGCGCCTTCATCGGCACGCCGTGTTCGCGCATACAGCGCTCCACCAACCCTTCGTACGCCCTGTTCAGGTCGTCACGCTGCTGGTAGCTGAGCAGGAACGCCTGCACGGGAAGTCTCGCCCGCTCCGTCCTGGCCTCCTCCGTACCGCCGGCGGTCGTCGCATATCCAACGGCGCCGCCGACAGACACGCACACGGCAAGGGCACATGCCGTGATCACGGCCCTTCTCGTCACGGGCCGAACCGGACCGACGCGTCCTCGTTCTTCGTGTTCGGCAGACCACTGAGGTAGTTGGTCGGAACGAAGTCACTCGCTCCGAGGTAGTTGAACCGGTAGAACACGGTGGCAGCGTAGAAGTCGTTCGTGTTCCGCGCCGATCCGGCGTTGTTCCAGACGCTTTGCCCGACCCCGTTGCAGTTCGTACCGCAGGCGTTGAACTTGGTGTCCGTCAGGTTGGGGATGTCCCCGCCGATCCTGACGAACGCTCCGCCTCCGCCCGAGTTGTAGTAGAGGCAGAACCACCCGTCGACGCAACTGTCCGCGCCGGCCGGGGCGGCCGCCGCCACGGAGCCCGCCGTGAGACTCAACGTGGCCAGTGCCGTCAGTAACAGACCTCGTCTGCGCATCATCACTCCCTGGTCGTGAGATGGGCCCTGGCCGTGACGAACGAGCGGTCTCGCGCGCGGCCTCGTTCCTTGCGCACGCAAACGCATGTCGTGCACTGCCTTCACCCCTGCGAGAAGTGTGTCTGCGGCCGCCCGCCGGCGTCATTGCCTGCCGGCGCAGTCTTCCTTGATTCTGCGCGCAAGGGGAACAGGGCCGTCCGCAGCGGGCAGCGCCGATCGCCGGTACTCCTTGGGGGTGATTCCGTAGGCGCTGCGGAAGGACCGGCTGAAGGTGACGGCGTCGGCGAAGCCCCATCGCGCGCCGATGGCGTGGACAGGCAGCGCACGCAGCGCGGGATCGCGCAGGGCCTGGTGGCAACGCGCCAGTCGGCGGCGCCGGATGGTCGCCGCGACGGTCTCCTGCTGCTGCCGGAAAAGATAGTGGAGCGTCCGTATCGAGATGCCGTGATGAGCCGCGACGGCCGCCGGAGACAGACCGGGCTCGGCCAGATTGTCCTCTATGAACGCGTTGATCCGGGCCACCAGCATACGGCTGCGAGCCTCGGGCGGCAGGCGGTCATACGTGCCGAGGTGCTGGGCGAGGAGGGCGGCGGTCAGTTCCCAGGCCGCTGTGCCCATCCGTTCCAGCTCCGTCCGCTCCAGCGACGGCGCCTCTTCGACCACACTGCGCAAGAAGGCGGCCAGCACCGCGCCGGCACCGGTACGCCCCGCCATGGCACGGGCCAGGATCGTGTTCACCCTGCCGCTCGGCAGCGGGAACCCGGAGCGCGGCAGGTGCAGCACGATGCCCCGCAGGAGCGCGTCGCCCGTTCCGCCCAGCCCTCGCCCCTCGTACGGCAGTGACGTGCTCCACAGGGCGAAGTCACCGGTCGACAGACGACTCTCCTGCCGGGACTGCGCTATCCCCATCTCGCTGTCCAGAATGAGCGCCAATTCGTAGTTCTCGGGGTCGGAATGCCGTATCAGCGCCGGCGTACGGAGAGATCTGATGGGGGGAAA
Organism: Streptomyces sp. NPDC041970; assembly: GCF_055588985.1. Taxonomy (NCBI): domain Bacteria; kingdom Bacillati; phylum Actinomycetota; class Actinomycetes; order Kitasatosporales; family Streptomycetaceae; genus Streptomyces; species Streptomyces sp. NPDC041970. The sequence goes on along the minus strand of NZ_JBVJCD010000006.1, from coordinate 117,748 downwards.
GGACATGGTGGTCAACCGGACCGCTCCCAGATCCAAGCCGCCCGCGTCGGCCAGGAAGTCGGAGGTGTGCCGACTCTGGATTCGTACGGGTGCGACATCACGGTTTATCAGCTCACACCACCAGTCGAAGCGTTGCTCAGGCGGCACGCTCGTGCTGTGCAGAACGGTGTATCCCACAGGGCCCTCCGCTGATCGCTTCTGCGTTCAGTGAGCCTGCCCTGCGGCACATGGGCAGCACACCCGCGTTCGCGCCAATCCGTCCGACATGCCTGCGGAAGGCGGTGCCATCCGCCTCCACGCCGCCGGCTCGCCTTCGGCCGCCGAAACCGGCGTGGGCGGGGCGCAGCGGCGGCTCCCGCGCCTCCCCCGGTTCGGAGCGGCCGGGCGGTGACCTCACCCCGTTTGACCTCGGAGACCCCGCCGGGGGAGCTGTCCAGCCGCACGGTGAAGCTACGTACCCTCCCGTAGTCGTGCGTCGCCGTGACCTTGGTGGTGCCGAGCACCGGGTGCGCGCACCCGGTGGTGGGGGGCTGCCCTGCCCACGGAACGGGGCCGCACCGCGGTGGAGTCCACCCCTCCGATGCGTACCACCGTGGTCTCCACTCCGATGGGCTCCGCTCCCACCCGGCCGCCACCGGTCCGTGCACCAGGTGCGCGGGCCGGGGGTTGCCGCGCGGGTGGCTGACGGTCACCGCTTGGGGGGCTCGCTGACGTCGGCTCCGTATCACCCGGTCTTCGCTGTGCTGACCGAGGAACCGTGCGCCACGGTCGGCGCGGGCGAGCAGGCCCAGGGGACGCCGTGGAGCGGCTGGAGGCCGCAGCCCTCTGGGGCTGAGGCGGTGCTGCCGGTGTGTGCGCATGAGGCCCCGCCTCTCCCGCTGCGGGCCAGCCCTCCACTCGGCTCCTGTGCGGGCGAGGTCATGAAGCCTCTCCGCAGCGATCAGCGCATCGACACCGTCCTCCGCAGACGGTGGGCCCACGCCTGATTGAAGACTGCGGCCAGTCGCTGTGCCTCCCGCACGGTGGCGGTCTCGCCGGTGCCGTAGAACTCCGGTGCGGTGCGCAGGCGACCGCGCCCTTCCCACCGTGCGTAGAACCCATGCAGCGCCGATGCTGGTGGAGGCGGCCGCGCCCGCATGGTCCGCCTCCGGAACCGGGTGCTGACGCGATGAGAGGAGCACAGTATGACGAAGAAGAAGCTTTCCAAGGGCGACGATGTCACCTGGCGTAGTCACGGACAGACAGTCGAAGGAGCGGTAACGCGAAAAATCGAGCACCGAACTGGCGCGGCCGGGCGAACGGTCGACGCTAGCGAGGAAGACCCGCAGTATGAGGTGAAGAGCAGCGCGTCGGGAAAGAAGGCCGTGCATCGCCCGGAGGCTCTCAAGAAGAAGAGCGGCGGAAGCTCGTGAGCGGCGTCGACGAAGGAGACCGGCAGGATACTGTTCGCCACTTCGACGAGGTCGTCAACATGACCCCCGACGAGTTGGAAAAATGGCTGAGCACCGAGCAGTCACGCGGGGTGGGCCAGAAGGATGGCGACGAGGAGTCCACCGGACATGCTTCCGGTCGGCGCATTGTCGCCATTCTGCGGACGCGCAAAGGGGATCTCAGCACTGACGACCTCGCCCACATGAGCAAGGTCACCGGATACGTGCGGCGCCATCTCGCACAGCGCCCAGGGGGTGATATCAGCGAAACGCGGTGGCGCTACTCGCTGATGAACTGGGGGCACGACCCGCAGAAATAGTGCCGGGGCACGGTCGGGCTTTGCGGGAAGCCATCACCAAGTCGTAACCGGAACGCCAGCCGGGCGGACCGCCTGTCCAGCCCGAGGCGGTGAGTCACCGGCGTTCCCTCCCTTCCCGCCCATGAGCCTCCCGCCCCGTTCACGACGACCTCTGTACGCCGTGCCGCTGACCGCTCCGGATCGACAACGGCCACGCCCGGCTCTCCGCCCAGCAGGTCACCCGTCCCGCACCTGGATCACAGGACGGTGGGTGGGTAGGGGCGCATCGCGGACCCACCTACCCGGACGGCGCCGGTACGCCGCATCACGTGCCCGTCGAGTTCGGGGCGAGCTGACACCGATGCGGCCAGGCTCGGGCGGGCGGCGGTCTCGCTCAGTTCCTGCACCTCCTGGGCGCAGGCCTGACGTGCCGTCAGGTGCCGCTCGAAGGAGCCGGCCTCCCGACTGACGCTGGATGTCGGTGCGGGTACACACCATGTCTCGACCCGTTCGGTGACATCGTCGTACTCAGGAGACTGGTCCGCCCGCCCTCCCCCACCGGCCGCGCCGAAGTGCGTGCGCCGTACTTCGTCGAGGCTCCACCCTCGGAACGTGGCAGGGCATACGGGCGGTCGGCGGGCCATGTCTACGGCACACCCTCGAGCACCGCCCTCCGGCCCCCCGGTGCGCCGTCGGGACGCGCGTTCTGCCCGCGGCCCGCGAGGCGACCCCCGCTCTGGGGGCCGCGGCGGCCGCCTTCTCCTCAGCAGGTGAGCCCGGATCCCGGGGCCACTTCGACGGTGCTGGTGATGCGTTCGTACCGCTGTACGCGCGCGGCCACGGACTGCGGGTTGCCGCCGTCGCACTCCAGGGCTCCGTTGAGCGAGCGGATCGTCTCGCCGAACCCCGCGCCGCCGACCATCGCCTCGTGCGAGGTCATGGTCCCAGGGCCGTTCTGGGTGTTCCAGTACCACAGCGCGGTCCGCCAGGCGACGGACGAGTCCCGCTCGACCAGCCACGGATCGTTCAGCAGGTCGAGCCCGAGGGCGTCACCGGCGGCCTTGTAGTTGAAGTTCCAACTGAACATGATCGGGCCTCGTCCGTAGTACGCCTCCCGTCCCGCCGGGCAGCCGAAGGACTGGGTGTCGTCGCACTTGCGCCAGTAGTTGGCCTCGTTGATCTCCTTGACGTACTTCAACCCCACCGACTCGAAGTCCGCGTGCGTCAAGAAGGCGGCCGCCTCGCGGGCCCGAGTCTGCGGGGTCCCGGTGTTCGCGAAGCGCGGGTAGGCGTGCAGCGCGTCGATCAGGCCCTGGTAGGTGTAGAAGGGGTGGCGGTCCGGGAAGATCTCGTCGAACTGCTCCGGGCTGATGACGAAGTCGGAGACCCCTCCGGTGCAGGCGCCGCGGTCGGACCACGCGGACCCGGCACCCGGATTCTCGCCGCGCGTCCACCACTTCGCGGTCCAATTGCGTCCGTGGTGCGCAACGGTGTCCCCCCCGCGGTAGTCGGCCGAGGGGCTGTACAGCGGGGCGCACGGCTCGGCGCCGGACGGGACGGCCGACGCGGCGGGGGCCGCCGTCAGGAACGCGGCGACAAGCGCGGTCAGAGCCGCCGGCAAGGACAGGAAGCGTAGGGCGCGATGCAAGGCTGCTCACTCCTTCGGCGCGGCACACCGCATACCCGGCAGGCCGACAGGACGGACCCCCACCCAAGCCTGATTGGTCTGGACCTGTCAAGGTCTACCGGATGATGCCACCCCGACGTCCTTTCGGCGTACTCCCCCGCCACCCGGCCTCACAAGTCGACCATGCTCGCTCCCCGCCTGGGACCAGGCCGGTGTTCGGCACCATCGGCGCGGTCCTCAACGGCCCTGCCACGGCGCCGAGGCGCGTCGATCACCGGAATGACGCTCTGGCGAGGCCACCGCCTTCACGCTCCTGGGCTTCCTGCCCAACCTCCGGCCGGCGGTGACGGTGCTGGTGCTGCCAGGCGTCGGCATGGCGTACTCCGCCGATGTCGCCCTGCCCGCCTTCATCCGGACCGGGGCCCCACCGCGAGGCCCGCTCCCCGAGTACGGGGTCTCTCCGGCGCCACTCCCACCCGGAACCTGGCCCGCCGACCGGGGGCGCCTCGGCCTGACCGTCGTGCCGACACCTGGACGTCGGCCGCCTCGCTGCACCTTCCGCCGACCGGGCCACGGGAAAGCACCGGTGGCCCGCAGCCCTCCGAGCGCGCCCGGAGGCTGCGGCGCCCACCCGCCCCGTCGCCTGGTGCGGCCCCGGTCCGGTGACGTGCCTCGGGCGGCGGTCTCGCGTGGGAAGCGAGCGGTCCGCTGTCCGGCGCGCCGTTCACCTCGTGTACATACGAGATGCGGGTTGCCGGTCGGCCGGCGGCTGCCGTGCCGACACCAGGAGGGATCACTCTTTCGCGGGACCAGCCCCGCTCTCAGAGGAGATCTGCGTGACTCGCTCCATGATCGCCCGATCGACCGTGCTGGCCGTGACCGCAGCCCTCACGGCGGCGGCCCTGGCGGCGCCGGCCTCCGCCGGGGACCGCCATCGCCCCTCCAGCGATGCGCTGCCGGCCGTCACCGCCCGCGCGGAGACGCCGACGCTGCACGACGACGACGAGGGCGGCAACGCCGACGCGGACGACCCCGCCATCTGGCGCAACGCCGCGGCCCCCGGCCGCAGCCTCGTCGTCGCCACCGCCAAGGAGGGCGGCCTGCGCGTCTACGACCTGGACGCGCGCCTGGTGCAGTCGATACCCGCACCCCCCGCCGTCGGCGAGGACGACGCACCGGGCCGGTTCAACAACGTGGACCTCGTCCACGGGCTGCGGCTCTCCTCGGGGAAGGCCGATCTGGCCGTCACCAGCGACCGCGGCCACGACCGGCTGCGTTTCCACCGCATCGACCGCGACCGCACCGGCGGCCCGCTGACCGATGTCACCGACCCCGCCGCGCCGCCCGTGTTCTCACGGGACCAGGCCGAGATCAACGACCAGCGGACCGCCTACGGCCTGGCCACCTGGACGGACCCGGGGACCGGCACGTCCTACGCCCTGGTCAGCCGCCGCGAGCGCACCAGCGTCGCCCTCCTGGAACTCCTGCCGACCGCGGACGGCAAGGTCACCTATCGCAAGATCCGCACCGTGGACCTGCCCTCCTCCTTCCGGCTGCCCGACGGCGCCGCGTGGTCCCCGTGCGGCGAGCCCGGCGAGCTGCCGCAGGTCGAGGGCATGGTCGTCGACCCGGCCAACGGCGTGCTCTACGCCGGCCAGGAGGACGTCGGCGTCTGGCGGCTGCGCGCCGACCTCACCGGCACGCCGAAGCTGATCGACAAGGTCCGCGAGTACGGCGTCCCCGGCGTCTACGACGAGGAGACCGAGGAGTGCACGCCGGGCGCCGACCCCGGCTTCGGCGGCACGAAGGTCTCCGCGGACGTCGAGGGTCTGACGCTGCTCACCGAGCCCGACGGCGACGGTTACGTCCTCGCCTCCAGCCAGGGTGACGACACGTTCGCCGCCTACGACCGCGAGCTGGAGGACGCCAATGAGTACGAGGGCGGCTTCCGGGTCACCGCCGCGGGCGACGCCCTCGACGGCTCCGAGGAGTGCGACGGCGCGGCCGTCCTGAACGCCCCGCTCGGCTCCAAGTACCCCAACGGCCTCCTCGTCGTCCAGGACGGGCACGACGCCCCCGGTGACGGCGACCGCGCCTCGACCAACTTCAAGTTCGTCGACCTCGGCGAGGTCATGGGCGCGCTCGACGACTGATCCCCGTTCCGCGGGCCGTCCGGCTTCCGGCCGGGCGGCCCGCGTTCGGTCAGCCTCCGCCACGCGCCGCGCACTTCGGGGGGTCGTACGGTCGCGGGCGAGCCCGCGCCGGCGACCTCGGTGATCAGGTCGACCGGGTGGCCGCGGCGGCGAGCGCTCGACCCGGTTCGGGTCCGGCCGACCGGCATCACCACCAGGACCAGCCTCGTGTGCTGCTCAGAACTCGGGACGGAAGGCCTGCGGCTCGGCGAAGCCGGCGACCTTCGCCGTCCGCGCCTGCCGATGCGGATCGGGCCGGATCACATGGCCGAGCCCGAAAAGCTCCTGCCCCGCCGCCTCTGCGGCCTCCGACGGGAAGGCCGGCCAGTCTGGCCAGTGCGAGAGGTCCTTCTCGGCGACGGACTCGGAGCCGTCGTTCCGTGCCACTTGCAGGAGATGGCCGCTATCCGCCGCCTGCCGGGCGGCGCCGCCCCGAGATCGAGATGCGCGGACCGCGGTACGGGGCGAACCTGGAGGAACCCCACCCCCAGGAGAGCCATGATCGTCAAGATGCTGCACGACAAGGGCCTGCGGGCCGAGCACGCCTACACCGCCGGTTTCGTCTCGATCGGCCTGTCCATCGCCTCGTGGTGCGGGTCGATGAAGCTCGAACCCCTCGGGGTCTCTCGGGCCGACCGGTGGGGGATCTTCGTCGGCGAATGGGCGCCCACCTTCTTCGGGCTCGGGCTGGCCCTGGCGCACTACGAGTGCCACGCGGACGCGCCGCACTCGGCCACTCATTGAGGGCCGGGCTCGGACCGGGCATGAGGAGGGCCCCCACCGCGGTGGGGGCCCTCCTCATGCCCGGTCGGCACCTCGCGGACCGCCGGCCCCCTGAGAAGGTGCTGCCCGTTCGGCTGGTGCAGGGCCTCACATGAGCCCGACGGTCACGCCGGGTCACGCGTGAGGCGGTGCTCTCGAAGCAGACGCAGGCGGCTTGGACCGTGGCAGGGGCCGCTCCGGACAACGCCGAGGCGCGACCACCGGTTCCGTGCTTCGTCGAGGTCGTGGAGGGCCTTTCCCCAGGGTCGCGGTCGATGAACGCCGTGGCAGTGTCTGGAGGGCGCCGTCCTCGTCGACCGCTGCGTGGGCTGCGTCCAGCAGGTCGCCGCGTACCGCTCCGAGCACATCGCCCGCCCTGGGCACGGACTGACCATGGGTCTCATCGGCGGGCGTCGAAGCGACGCTCACCGACCGGGGTTCGCCGTTGGCGGCCCGCGGTCGCTGGGATCGCGGTACTCGACGAGGCGGTCGACTCCGCCGTGCTGGTCGGCTGTCGCACGGCGGGCGGGCTTCTTGCTGCGGACGGGACGACCGGGTGCGGCCTGTCGGGCCCGGACATCGTGCGCGGTGGACCCGCAGTGTTCGACGGGGCCGACCGCGACAGCGCCTGCCGGCCCCCTTCTCACCAGGGCGCTAGGCGAAGTGCCACAGTGCGCACCCGACCGGATGAGCGCTCGGCGGGGATGTCCGGGCTGCTGGTGAGCCGGGTGGCACCGGGCAGAGCCGCCGCGCGCGGGTTCGAGCCGTATCGGCGCACCTGGACTTCCTGGGCTCGCCGCAGGAGGGGACGACCCGGCGGCCGCCTTCGACCCGCCCGCGCAGGCCGCTGATGGGCCCACGTATCCGGGACGCCCGGAGACGTGGGCGACGTCAACGCGTACGTGGCACTGCACCGCCTGGACCACGACGGGCGAGTGCGGGCCTGACGTACCTGACGGGGATTCGGGTCGACCGACCGGGGCACCGGGCGTCGCCCCTGCAGCGGTGCACGTGACGGGGCTTGGCGGCCGTCGGCGGGCGACGGCCAGAAGTCAGGGCCGCGGGACGCAGGAGTCCGCGACGTGCCGCAGAAGGGCGTGGCGCAGGGCGGTGCGGTCGTCGAAGGGGCGTGAGCCGGTGGTGGAGGTCTGGTACCGGTCCGCGCCGCGTCCGGCGACGACGACCACGTCGCCGGGGCGGGCGGCCGAGACGGCCAGGAGGAGGGCTCGTTCCCGGTCGGGTTCGACCTGGACCGCCGCCTGGCCGGTCCGGTGGGCGCCGGCTGCGACGGCGGTGCGCAGGAGGGCCGGGTTCTCGCTGTGCGGGCTTTCATCGGTGACGATCACGAGGTCGGCGGCGCGGGCAGCGGTTTCTCCCAGTGCGTGGCGTTTGCGCGGGTCGCGGTCGCCTGTCGCGCCGAGGACGACGATGACCCGGCCGTCGGTGAGTGAGCGGAGGAAGGGCATGAGGCGGTGTTGGCCGCCGGTGTTGTGGGCGAAGTCCACGAAGGCGAGGAAGGACTGGCCGGCGTCGATGCGCTCCAGCCGCCCGGGGATCGAGGCGAGGTCCTCCATGCCGTGCAGGGCCGCGGCCACGTCGACACCGCCGGCCGCCAGGGCCGCGGCGGCGGCCACCGCGTTGTCCGCCTGATGGGCTCCGAGCAACCGTAGCCGCACCTCCTGGTCGACGTCTGGGCCCCGCAGGCGGAAGCGGGTACCGCGGGCGTCCGCGGCGATGAGGCGGGCGCTCCAGTGGGCCGGTTCGGGGCCCGTGGTGAAGGTGGTGACGGGGCAACGCGTCTCGGCGGCGAGGCGGCGTCCGTGGAGGTCGCCGATGTTGACCACGGCGTGCTCGCAGCGGGCCGGGGTGAACAGGGATGCCTTGGCGGCGTAGTACCGGTCGAGGGTGCCGTGGAAGTCGAGGTGGTCGGGGCTGAGGTTGGTGAAGACGCCGACGCGGAAGCGGGTGCCGTCCACCCGGCTGAGCTCCAGCGCGTGGCTGGAGACTTCCAGTGCCGTGTCGGTACCGCCTGCCTGCTGGATGAGGGCGAGCAGTCGCTGGAGTTCAGGTGCTTCGGCCGTCGTGCGCTCGGCCGGCAGACCGGCGCGGCCCGGCAGGCGTGTCTCCAGGCTGCCGGCCAGCCCGACGCGGCGGCCGACGGCTTCCAGGCCGGCGGCGAGCAGATGGGTGGTGCTGGTCTTTCCGTTGGTCCCGGTGACCCCGTACACGGACAGGGCGTGGGAGGGGTCGCCGTAGAGCCGGGCGCTGAGGGCGCCGAGGACCCGGCGGGGGTCGTCGACGACCAGGGAGGGCAGGCAGGCGCGGGGGTGGTCGCTGAGCAACGCGACGGCTCCCGCCCCGGCGGCCCGGTCGGCGAAGTCGGCCCCGTGCCGGCGCCTTCCGGGCAGCCCGGCGAACAGATCACCGGGCGCGACGTCGGTGCTGTCCAGGGTGATCCCCCGCACCCGGCGCTGCCCGTCGCCGGGTCCCGCGACCAGCCGGGCTTCGGGGGCCAGGGCTCGCAGGACGCCCAGGAGGTCGTGGAGGCGCAGGGGCGCCGTGAAGGGGCGGTCCTCGCGCTGCGGAGCACCGGTCATCGTCCACCTCCAGGGGCCCGGGCGCGGCCCGGGGCGGTATGCGTCGCGCACCACGCGTGCTGTTCGCCGGCGGCGTGCCAGGACCGTTCCGGCGGCCGGAGGCGGCATCGGAGAGGTAACCGGTCGGCCGATGCGCGAAACTCCGGTCGCGGCGGCGCCGAGGTCGGTGCGCCCGACCGGTGGAGTGCGCTGTCCGCACGGACTCGACGTGCGAACGCCTCCGGCTGGGGTGACGGTGGAGGTGGGGCCGGCGACATCGCCGGTCATCTGTCCGAGACTGAGGAGTTCCCGATGTCGGAACGCAACACCGCGCTGCGCAGTATGCATGATCTGGGGCTGGCGGCGTGGTTCGGCGGCTCGCTGATGGGCGCGGTCGGTCTGAACGGTGCGGCTGGGGCCGAGGGCGGTACGTGGCGGAACACGGCGCGGATCGCGAGCGCGGGCTGGGCGAAGTGGACGCCGGTCAACGCCGCGGCGATCGCCGTGCACCTCGTCGGCGGCGGCGGTCTCCTGGGGGCCAACGCCACCCGAGTGGCGAAACAAGAGGGTGTGGCCGCGTCCACGGTCGCCAAGACGGTGCTCACCGGTGCTGCCCTGGTCGCCACCGCCTACAGCCGCGTTCTGGGCAAGAAGATCGAACTCGCCTCGTCGGAGGATCCCGAAGCGCTGGAGAAGGCTGTGGAACATCCCATCGACACCGACAAGGCCCAGCGAGACCTTGCCCGTGTGCAGTGGGTGCTTCCCGCGCTCACCGGTGGCCTGATCGTCCTCAACGCCCTGCACGGCGAACAGCAGCGTCCCGCCGAGCAGGCGCGGGGAATGCTCCAGCGAGCGGGGTCGATGACCTCGTGGCCCTGCAGGCACTGAGCGGCCTGCCGACGGCCGGGCGGGGCGCCGGGCCGCGCTCCCGACGCGCGCCTGTGCGCTGTGGCCGGTCCGGTGGCCGACGTGTGCGGCGGCGCCACCGGCGGCACCGCACACGGAGAGCGGGTTCGTGGCGACGGGGGGCCGGTCGGCCCGCAGGACGCGGAGGCCGGGCAGCGTGAACGTACCGCACTGGTGGTCCGCCTCGGCGAACTCATGGCCGAGGACGACCGACCCGATCGACGCCGAACCGGTGTGGACCGAGATCGACGGCCGGCACACCCGGACCTGACCGCCCTGCGCCCGGCACCCGGCGTCCGGCGTCCGGCATCCGGGGTCCGGCGTCCGGCGTCCGGCGTCCGGGGAGGCGCATCGGGGGCTCGGCCGCTCCTGCGTCGACAAATCCCCTGGCGCGCCGCCCACGCGGCCGTCGCGCCCGGCCCTGGCGGCGTTCCAGCGGGTCGCCGTCGACGCCTGCACCGCAGACCGCGTCGCCCGACGCCCTTCGGGCCGTCCGCCGTCACCGTCCGGGCCCTCGCCTGTCACCGGGCGCGGCAGGACCGGAGTCGTCCTTCCGCCGTACGCGGTGGTGCGGTCACACGGGCCCCGGCGCGGTCCGGGGGGTGCGAGGTCCCGCGTCACGGCCCGGACGACGTCGACGTGTCGACGGGCGAGGGGGACGGTCTGCTCGCGCCCTGTCCGCCGCTTGCTCTTCCCGTCCAACCCGCTCCGGCCGGCGGGTTCGCCCTGCCCGGATTCCCCTGGGCGCCCCGTACGGAAGAGTCGTGGACACCCGCCGAGCGGAACGGGCGAGACTCCGGGCGCGACGTGACCGGCGCGGCCGAGGCCGCGGTGGAGAGCCGCACGGCACCGCTGAGAGCCGACGGCCGACGCCTCGTTGCGCCTGTGTGAACTCGGCGCGATCTCCTTGACCGGCACGGGGAGAGGCTGGCAACGTCCCAGGTCATGAGGCTCATGGCCGTCCGCAGGTGCGTCGCGCTCGTCGAGCGCCGCCACGTCGACCTGTGTCGTCACTCCAGCGCTGTCTGTCGCTGACCCGCGCCCTCGCGCGCCCTCTCTCTTTCTCTTCTCGTCGCCTCCTCGTCAGGATCACGCATGTCCGAGATATCCCGTCGTGCCTTCGGCGGTCTGGTCGGCGGCGGAGCCGTGACGGCCGTCGCCGGTACGTCCGCCGCCGCGTCCGCCCCTTCCGAGCGCCCGTTCCGCTCACGCTCCGCCGCACGGCCCCGCAGACGCCCCAACGTCCTGTTCATCCTCGCCGACGACCTCGGCTGGGCCGACCTGTCGTCCTACGGCGCTCCGCACATCCGCACGCCGCACCTGGACCGACTCGCCGCCCAGGGTGTGCGCTTCACCAACGCCTACTCCGGGTCGGCGACCTGCTCCCCGACCCGCTTCAGCCTCTACACCGGCCGCTTCCCGGGGCGCACCGCGGGCGGGCTGGCCGAGCCCATCGGCAACCGCGCCCAGGGGCTGGACCCCGACCACCCCACTCTGGCCTCGCTGCTGAAGGGGGCCGGTTACGCCACCGCTCTGCTCGGCAAGTGGCACTGCGGCTGGTTGCCGGACTACAGCCCCACCAAGTCCGGTTGGGACGAGTTCTTCGGCAACTTCGGCGGTGCTCTGGAGTACTTCTCGAAGCTGGGCCAGCTCGGCGACTACGACCTGTACGAGGGCGACGCGACCTACGAGGACCTGCGCTACTACACCACCGTCCTCACCGAGCGCGCCGTCGAGTACGTCGGCCGCGACCACGACCGGCCCTGGCTGCTGAACCTCAACTTCACGACCCCGCACTGGCCGTGGCTCACCGAGGACGACCAGGAGACGGCCGCGGAGATCGCCGCGGAGATCCGCTCCGGGAACGTGCTGGGCGCTCTGCTCCACAAGGACGGCGGTTCGGTGGAGAAGTACAAGGAGATGGTCGAGGATCTGGACGCCTCGGTCGGCAAGGTGCTCGCCGCGCTGCGCCGCTCCGGCCAGGAGGAGAACACGGTCGTGGTCTTCTCCAGTGACAACGGCGGGGAGCGCTTCTCGTACCAGTGGCCGCTCAGCGGCGGCAAGTCCCAACTGCTGGAAGGCGGCATCCGGGTCCCGACGATCCTGCGTTGGCCGGCAGGCGTCGATGCCCGGCAGGTCAGCCATCTGCCCCTCTACTCGCCGGACTGGACGGCCACCCTGCTGGAGCTGGGCGGCGCCCGGCCCGACCCGGCGTACCCGCTCGACGGGCACAGTCTCGCCGGCTACCTGCTGCGCGGCGAGAAGGCGCCCCCACGCGACCTGTTCTGGCGCGTGCGCGGCAACCGCGCGCTCAGGCGCGGCGACTGGAAGTACTACCGGGACGCGAACGGTCGGGACCACCTGTACGACCTGACCGCCGACGCCCGCGAGCAGGCCGACCTCGCCGCGGACCGGCCCGCGCTGCTCGCCCAACTGAAGGCGGCCTGGGAGAGGACCGACGCCGGGCTCCTGCCGTACCCGGCGTCGTGAGGCGGGTCCGTCGTCAGCCAAGGAGGCCTCGGCGGTAGGCCGCCGTCGCGCGGTCGTCGGCGCCCGGCGTGGCGTACGCCGTAGGTGAGACGGTCCGGAGCCCTGGCGCTCCGCGCGGCGCACGGCCGGAGACCGGAGGCCGTTGCGTACGCACTTGGCTGTTCCGAAGGGCTCGCGCGCTACCGGGTGGAGGCGCTCAGGAGGTGCGCCGGCGCGTCCGAGGTGTGCTGGAGGAGGGCGCATCGCGGGTCGATCGCCCCGTCGGGAACCATCCGGTCGTCAGGCCTCGGGGTGCCGACACCGGGAACGCGCGCACGCGTCGCAGCACGCAGCCGCGTCACCGGTCGGGTTCTGCCGTCGCTAGCAGGTGCGGACCGGTGCGGGAGGGCACTTCGAGCACTGTTCATGCCGGGGACACAACATCTCCACCAGCAGGTTCAGGGTGATCGCTTAGAGATAACGGGTCTGGTCCCACCAGACGCCGCCACGCCGGTCGGGGGCCGCCCCGGCGTGGCGGCCCCCGCAACTCCGAAGGACGTATCCATGGACCGCAGAACCCTGCTCAGCACCGCTGCCGGAGTGACCGCCGCAGCGACCGCCACCGCGCTGACGCCGGCCCAGGCGGCCGCCCGGCCCTCATTCGGCGGGCCCGTCACCACCTTCAACGTCATCAGCGACATCCAGGGCGACCTCGCCGACCTGGGCGTGGCGCTGCGGGACATGAAGTCGACCAATCCCGCCTCCTCCGGTCTCGCCGTCGCCGGGGACATCACCCCCCGCGGCTACGACGCCGAGTACGCCGCCGTCAGGGCCGAACTCGCCAGGACGAGCCATCCCTCCACCGTCGCCTGGGCCATCGGCAACCACGAGTTCTACGTGCCCAAGTGGCGTGACCCGGCCACCCTGGACCAGGCCGCGTGGCCCAACGGCACCACCGAGGAGTCCCTCTTCCGCAGCTTCTACAACTTCGCCGGACGCAACTCCGTCTACGCGGAGCAGCTCTTCGGCGGCGTCCCGGTGCTGACCCTGGGCACCGAGCGTTACATGCACTACCACGACCCGAAGCTCTGGGACGAGGTGTGGCTCAGCGACGCCCAGTTCACGTGGTTGGAGCAGCGGCTCGCGTACTGGGCGCGCCGCCGCCGGCCCGTCATGGTGGTGACCCACCACCCGCTGCCCAACACGGTTTCCGGCAGCCGCAACAACCTCTACCTCCACGACTACCTCCAGGCCGATCGCCTGCTCGGCATCCTCGGACGCCACCGCGATGTCTTCCTCTTCTGCGGCCACACCCACTGGGACCTCGGCCTCTCCGACTGGTACGTGCGCCGGGTCGTCCCCGGCACGGCGAACCTCAGCGGCTTCTCCGTGGTCAACACCGGTGCCGTGCAGACCGGTTACACCGACAACGGCAAGGGCGGGGAGACGGCCGTGGCCGGAACGTTCAACCAGGGTCTGCAGGTCGAGGTCCACAGAGACCGCGTGGTCATCAAGGCCCGCGACTTCGCCAAGCACACCTGGTTGAAGCAGATCACCGTCCCTCTCGCCACCCCCCTGTAGGCCGCGTGGCAGGAATGCATCCTGAGTGATGGATGATCACGGTCCATGCCGCGGGACGCTCTCGTGGACGAGCCGTGGGCGGTGCCGGGGTCGCCGTCATCGGCGGGCGGGGATACGGGACGGTCGCGTGTCCGGCCTCGACGGTGGTTGATCGACGGTATCCGGTCGCGGGTCCGGGCCGTGTTCCCGTCGCGGGGCGGGCGCGCCGGGCAGGGCCACGGCCTGGTCCGTCGATGGCACAGGGCTGCGAGGATCGACTTCGCCGTGCGGCCCGCTCATCGACATGCGGCCGGGTCTCGGGAGAAGAGCGCCCTCCGAGAGGGGGCGGCGGGCAGTCGGCGGCCCGCGCAGCAAGGTCGAGGGCCCTCACGCGACCGGCCGGGCCCTCGACCAACTCTCCCTGGAGCAACGCATCACCTCGCGTGGCCCTGTGGTCGCCGATCGGGGAACCGCCACCATCCCCGAGCCGGTGGCCCGGCGGCCGGCTCCCCCGTGCCGGACGCGGACGACGCCCTCCGGCCGGTCCACCCATGCCGCCCCGGCCGCTTCGCCACCGAGGCCGCCGGCGTACGCCCGTTCAGCATCTACGTCCCCTTGACGCTGCCGGACCCGGTCGGACTCCGATCCGTGCGGCTTCGGCTTCCGGGGCGCGCCGAGGCGTCGGCGGGCACCGCCCTGTTACCCCCGGCAACCGGCTTCCGACGGCGATTCGCTCACGCTATTGTCGCCGCACCGGACCAACCGGCCCTCGACGCTGCGCTGACAACGCCTCGACCGTCTCGTCGAACAGGTTGCCGTGCCCGACCTGCCTGCCTGCCTGCCGCGGAAGGAGCGATGCCGTGCGCGTCCTCGACCGGCACAGCGGCGGCCTCGCGGACCGCGGCAGCCCTCTCGGTGACGGCGAACACGGGGTCGCGTACGCAACCGTCCCCGAGCCTCCGTCCGTGGCCTCAGCCACCCGTGCGCCCGTCGCGATCCTCCCCTCGCTCACCGACCGCGGGCTGGAGTCGCCGACCGCCGGGCGGTGCGACCGCGCGACCGGCCCTTCCCCTGGCCGGCAGGCGACGCCACGCGCGATCGGCTCGACGCTCCCCGGCCGGAGGTCGAGGCCGTCAGCCTGTTCCGGGACAGGACGCGCGGGAACGCTGGGGTGCGTGGCTCCCGGCCGCACACAGCGCGATGCGCCCCTGACCGGTTGGCCGCCGATCTCCTTGGCACCAGCGGCTACGGCGAACTCCCCAGCCGCTTCCCGCACCAGGGGCCTCTTGCCGAACGCGCCGCAGCGGCCCACCATATGACGCTCGGCACCGACCGCTACATACGGACGAGGGAAGGTTGATGGAGCGAGCCGTCTTCCTCATGCAGGATCCCGGTGACGTCATGCCGGTCGAGATGTCCCTGTTCATGGGGGCGGACCCGCCGTACGACCCGGTCCGGGCCTCGGCCGAGTCCGCCGCGCTGCGCGAGACCCTCACCCGGTACGGCGCCGGTGTGCACAGCGTGCGCGAGGTCCTTGAGCGGGCTCCCCGGCGGGCGGTGGCCGAACTGGCGGCCGCCGCCGTGGGCACGTCGGACCCGGACCGCCGCGAGGCGATCAGCGCCGCCCTCGCCGCGTGGTCCACCCCCGACCTCGTCAGCATCGTGATCCGCCAACCGCACCTGCGTACCCACGCCGACCCGGACCTTGCCGCCATCAGCCCGGACGCCGGTTACGAGAGCTACGAACTGCGCCCCCTGTACGGCCTGTTGTTCCCACGCGACCACTACGTGGACCTGGGGAGCGAGGTGGCCCTCGGCCGTCTGCGCCGCCGCGACCGCAGGCGGGAGACCGCCGCCATGGCCGTGGCGCTGGAACACCTGCGCGGCAGACCGCCCGAGCTGTCCACCCAGGACACCGGCTACCTCGAGGGCGGTGACGCGGCGATCGCACAGGGGCTCGCCGTGCTCAACTCGGGCTTCCGCAGCAGCGAGGAGACGATGCGCCGGCTGGGGTCGCGCCTGGTGGGCGAAGGCGCCACGGTCATCCACGTGCAGGACGGACTGCGCCGGCCCGAGGAGTTCCACCTGGACCACTGGCTGGCGCTGGGGCGCGGGTTCGCCCTGGTGGCCCACGACCGGCTGCACACCCTGTCGGTCCCGGCCTCGGTGCACACGGGACCTGACCGGCCGGTCCGGTCCGGGCTCACCCTGGGCGAGGCACTCGACGAAGTCGGCGTCACGGTCGTCCCCCTGACGTCCCGACAGCTTCGCCGCTTCGCCGCCAACATCGTCTTCCTGCCCGGCGGCCGTACCGCCGTCGCCGCGACCACCGCCCGCGACGCGTTGGCCCCGCTGCTCGAACCTCTCGGCGTGGAGGTCGTGGGCGTGCCCTTCGACGAGCACCACAAGCTGTTCGGCAGTATCCACTGCGCTCTGAACACCGTGCCGATCCCCCCGGCCGGCAGGCCGGGTAGAGAGGAACCAACCCCATCATGACCAGTCAAGCGGAGACGCCGGCGAGCCCCGCCGTCACGGCACGGGACACCCTCTTAGGCCACATCGCGCTCGGGGGCAGCGTCCTGGGCATCGGCTCCGCGTTCATCTTCGTACGCCTGAGCGAGGTGGACGCCACCTCGACGCTCATGCTGCGCATGGTCGCCGCCTCCGCCGTGCTCGGCGCCTTCCTCGCACCGCGAGGCATCACGCCACGGCTGCGCGCCGTACGCGGGCGCGACCTGAGCCTGCTCATGGCGGCCAGCGTCGTCTCCGGGCTCGACCTGCTGGCGAACCAGTGGGCCGTGAACTACACGTCGGTGGCCAACGCCGCCTTCCTGATGAACACCTCGCCCGTCTTCGTCATCCTGCTCACCTGGCTGATGTACCGCGAGCGTGCGGCCGCCGCCAAGCTGGTGGCAGTGCTGATCGCCCTCGTGGGGGGCGCTCTGGTCATCATCGGAGGCGGCAGCGCGGCCCCGAGCGGCTTCCATCTCCTGGGGGACGGACTCGCGCTGTCCTCCGCGGCGCTCTACGCGGCCTCGCTGCTGATGACCAAGCAACTACGCGAACGGGTTCCCACGTCGATCATCATGCTCGTCAACTCGTTGACGATCGCCGTCCTTCTCGCTCCGGTCGCCTGGGCGACCAGTCACCCCCTGCTGCCGCAGAGCGCCGCGGGATACCTGCTCATCTTCGCCTACGCCCTCGTCAGCCAGTTGCTGGGCCACGGGCTGATGACCTACGCCCTGCGCACGGTGGACCCCACCCTCGCGTCGATGTCCGGGCTGCTGCGCCCGGTCGTGGCCGCCGTGCTGGCCTGGCTGGTGCTCGACGAAGGCATGGGCCCCCTCCAACTCCTCGGAGGGCTCGTCCTGCTCGTCGCCCTGGGCGTCTTCCAGTGGGCGGGTTCGGGGCGAGGCCGCCCACCCGCGTCGCCGCCCGCGGACGCCGCCCGCGGCGCGCTCCCCGTGCCGGAGAAGTAGCGCCGGGGCGGCAGGCGTCGGCGACGGGTCGCGCGCGGGCCCGCGGGATGCGTTCATCGGCTCGGGGGCGGCGACGCGCCCGCCCCTCGCCCGCCCGCGGCGCTGCGGCAACGGGATCACCGCAGGTGGCGGCGGTCCTCATCGCTCCACGTACGGGTGTCGCGGGGCTCGACGTAGGGCTCCTCGTCGGCCGGATGCCCGCCCGCGACCGCACGCTGACGGGCCATCTCGGCGTCGAACTCCAAGCCGAGGAGGATGGCGAGGTTGGTGATCCACAGCCACACGAGGAAGATGATCACACCGGCGAGGGTGCCGTACGTCTTGTTGTACGAGCCGAAGTTCGCGACGTAGAACGCGAAGCCGGCCGAGGCGAGCATCCAGATCACCAGTGCCAGGAAACTGCCGGGGGTGATCCACTTGAGACCTCGGCCCTTGGCGTTGGGGGCGGCCCAGTACAGGATCGCGATCATGATCGTGACGAGGAGGACCAGGACCGGCCACTTCGCGATCGACCACGCGGTCAACGCCGTGTCACCGATGCCGAGGGCGGCGCCCGCCTGCCGGGCCAGCCCACCGGTGAACACCACGATCAGCGCGCTGACCACGGCCAGGATCATCAGCGTGACCGTGAGGGCGAGCCGAAGGGGCAGGATCTTCCACAGCGGGCGGCCCTCGGGCATGTCGTAGACGGCGTTCGAGGTGCGGATGAACGCCGCGACGTAGCCGGAGGCCGACCATACCGCGACGGCCAGACCCACGAGCGCCAGGAGCGACCCGACACCGGCGTTGCCCTGCAACTGCTCGACGGCGTCGCTGATCACATCGCGGGCCGAGCCGGGCGTCAGCTTCTGCAGGTTGTCCAGCACCTGCTTGGTCGCCGACTCGCCCGCGACACCGAGCAGCGACACGAGCACCAGCAGAGCCGGGAAGAGCGCCAGCACCCCGTAGTAGGTCAGCGCCGCCGCGCGGTCGGTGAGCTCGTCGTCCTTGAACTCCTTCAGCGTCCCGCGCAGGACCGCCGTCCACGACCGTTTCGGCAGCTCCGAGAGCTGGTCCGGAGCCCGTTCCTCGACCTGCTCATCGGGGCCCACCCGCCCGGACTCGCCGGCGGAGGGGTCGCGGTGGTCACCGTGTCGGGGTTTCGCTGTACGTGTCATACCCAGCGGTTTTCCGCTCACGTCCGACCCATGCACTGCCGAGACCGGCAGGATGGGCGGGTTTCGCCCCTCGTCGGGTGCTCTCCACCGACTCCCGGCCGGCCGTCCGCCGGGTGTCCGTGTGTCGGCGCACGCACCGGGAGGACCACGTCGACTGCGAAACCGCGGTGCGGTCGGCGTTCGGGCGGTGCGCCGTGCCCCCGTCGGTACGGCGTCGGCGGAGCGGTCCCCGTACGCCGGTCGCCTCCCCCGCTGCGCGGACGGCGTCGACCGCGCGTGGGCGGGCTCGGGGGCCGGGCCCGTCCGGCGGCAGCCCCTCGGGAGGGGCTGCCGCGGGAGGGGCTGTCCTCAGCTCCGGGAGGGTCCGGGGCGCGCCGTGGGGTACGCCGCCTCCGGCACCCGGCGGCCCAGGGCGGTCAGGCTCGCGGCGACCTCGGCGGGGCTGCGGCCCGTGGCGCTCGCGATGGCCAGGATGTCCTGCACCTGCAGGTACTCCCCGTACCGGGCCACCGCCTCCAGCAGGGGGATGTCGTCCACGCGGACCGGCAGGGGCAGGGTGACCGCCTGGCCGAGCTGGGTCAGCCGCGTCGCGATCCGCTGGGGGCTGCGGCCGGTCGCGCGTGCCGCCCGCAGCACGTGCAGCAGCGGCGGAGCGGAGCCTCCGCCGAACCAGGGAGCCCGCCCGTCGAGCCCCTCGCTGAGGATGACGAGATCCTCCTCGTCCACGCCCGCCGACGCGGGCAGGGCGGGGCCGCCTCGGCCGAACTCCGCCATGCGGGAGAGGACGTCGGCCGGTGTCCGGCCGAGTGTCTTCGCGACGAGCAGCGCGTGCCCCGCGGTCGCGGACCTGGCCCAGGGCGCGGCGCCGTCGGCGTTGAGGCTGAGGAGGACGCGGTCCTCGGCCCGCAGGGTGAACGGCAGGCGGTACCCGAGGGCGGCCAGCCGCTCGGCGGCGTCGTAGAAGCTGATGCCCAGGGTGTCGGCGGCGGCCCATATGTGGTCCGTCAGGACCGTTGCGGCCGGGTCGAGCGTGGGTCCGGTGGGCCGGCGGTCCTGGCTGATCAGGACGGGGTCGCCGGAGAACGGGGTGTCGGGCAGGGTGGGGTGGAGGTTGCGGAATCCCAGGGCGTGCAGCCGTCGGCCGACGTCGGCGGGGGCGACGCCCTCGAGGCCCGCCCGCACCAGGATGTGCCGCAGCGGGATCTCCTGTTCCGCGAGGGGCCATTCGGGGGCCCACGGTTCGGTTCCGAGGCGGAAGAGATCGACGTCGTCCTTCGACACGGACGCGGGCGCCCCGGTGTCCGGCAGGTCGACGGTGTAGCCGAGTTGCCGGTAGCGGTCGGCGATCTCGCTGACGCCGCGGCCGGATCCCGCGCAGGCGAGCAGGATGCGGCCGTACGGGACGAGCGGGCCCGTCAGCCAGTCGACGCCGGTCCAGCCGTCGGCGCTGACGAGTCGGATGTCCTCCTCGGTGAGCGTCTGGTCGGGGATGGCGGGCAGGTTCCGGTAGCCCAGCTCGGCCAGCCGGGTCAGGACGGCCGAGATGGGCGCCCCCCGGTCGTGGGCGGCCCGCAGGACGTGGGCGATCGGTACGGGGTGTGCGGGAACGAGCCACGCCCCGTCGGCGTGGAAGAGGTGGCTGACGAGCCGCACGTCGTCCTCGGTGACCGTGGGGGGCAGGGTCGTCTCGGGGAAGTGGAAGCCGATCGCCCGCAGGCGGCCCATGATCTCGATCGGCGGCCGGCCGGTCTGCGCCGCGATCATCAGGACGTGGGGGAGCCCCGTCGGATCGTCCTGTTCGAGCCAGACACGCCTGTCCCCCGTCCCGACGGGACCCTTGCGCCCGGCCAGGGCGAAGGCCTGTTCGTCCACGTGGTCGGCCAGGGAGCCCTTGGGCAGGTGGCGGTAGCCGAGGCGGGCGAGCCGTATGACGAGCGCGTTGGGGTTGCGGCCGTGTTCGTGCGCGAAGGACAGGATGTGGCCGATCGACACGGGTTCGTCCTGGTCCAGCCAGGGCGGAAGGCCGTTCATCTCCTGGCTCATGACCATGAGGTCGTCGGCGGTCAGCTCCGCCGGGCCGGGCTCGACACGGTAGCCGAGCTCCGTGAGGTCCCGGCACGCGCGGACGGCCCTCTCCGCGATCTCCTCCGTGTCCTGGGTGTCGCCCTCGACGCGGTCGGCGATGCGGAGGATCTGGTTGAGCGTCACGGCGGGGTCGTCGGCGCGCCAGGGGGCGCGGCCGTCCACGTGGGCGCTGGCCAGGCGGAGGTCGCGGTCGGCCACCCGCTCCGGCGCGTTCTCGGTGTCGGGGGTCCGGTAGCCGAGGCGGGCGTACCGGGCCGCGATCCGCGCGGGGGGCTCGCCCAGTCGTGCGGCGACCCAGAGGATCCGTCCCCGCATCGTGGCGGGCTCGGTCTCCTCGAACCAGAAGGCTCTTCCGTCCAGGTCCCTGCTGGCGAGCATCAGGGCCTCCTCCTCGACGCCGTCGAGCGACGCGGGGAACCGTTCGGGGTCGGGCGCCGGGAAGCCGAGTGCGGCGTACGCGGCGGCGAGCTCGCGGGGCGAGCGCTGGAGCCGGGTGGCCGCCCAGAGGATGTGCCCCGTCATGCTGGTCGTGTACGCGGGATGGAGCCAGGGGGCGGCGCCGTCGAGTTCACGGCTGACCAGCCTCATGGCGTCGTCCGGGAGCGCTGCCAGTTCCTCGGGGGTGGGGACCCGGTAGCCGAGTTCGGCGAGCCGGGCGGTGATGTCCGCGGGGGCGTCCCCGACGGCGCCCGCCGCTTGCAGGATGTGACGGACCGGTACGGGGACGGCGGGGTCGAGCACGGTGGAGCGGCCGTCCAGGTGGGTGCTGGTGATGACCAGGGTGTGGTATTCGCGGGCGTTCGCCACGGGTGGGGCCTTTCGAAGGGATGTCCGGGAAGGGGTCTACTCGCCGACCGCTATGTAGCGCTCGCCGTCCTCGTCCTCCTCGGCCTCTTCCCGGTCGGACAGGTCCACCCGCACTCCCGACGGTTCCAGAGCCGCCCAGACGCGGAGCATCATCGCCTCGCTGAGGTAGTGGTGGCGCAGGTCGAGCGCGTGCAGATGGGTGAGGGGCCGGCCGTTCAGGAGGGCCTCGGCCCCCTCGTCACCGAGCGTTCCCATCGACAGGGCCAGCGATCGGAGACGGGCCACGACCGGGGCGTTCGCCACCGCGGCCGCGATCTCGTCCTGGAAGTAGCTGTTCTGCAGTCCCAGGTGCCGCAGCGCGGGGAAGCACGCTCCCTCCAGCAGGGGCCGGAGGACGTCCGGAGTCGGGTCGCCGCCGTAGCCCGCGTCCCCCAGCCACAGCTCCAGGTGCTCCAGCGCCGGCAGCTCCGAGGCCAGGACGTTGCGCACCACCTCGGCGGGCAGGCCGCTGCTCTCGAAACGCAGGGCGCGCAGCTCCTGGTGGCGCACGCGCGGGAACGCGAGGTCGCGGCTGCCGCGCACCGCGAGTTCTCGCAGCCGGGGGAAGGCCGCCAGGACGGGAGCGAGATCGCTCTGCTCCAACCAGGACATCTCGCACTCCTCGGAGACGACGTCGCCGAGGAACAGCGCCTCCAGCCGGCTCAGCCGGGGGGCCGCCTCGACGAGCATCTCGATCACGCCGCGGGAGTGCCCGGCGCCGTACCACGGGTACCCGATGACCACCGCGCGTACGTCCTCGGCCGCGGTCGCGAGGAAACGCTGCCAGTAGTCCGCGGAGTTCTCGTCGTCACCGTCGTTGTTGAGCGCGATCCGCCAGGCCACGGTGTCGACGGCGGGCAGCTCCCCGGCATGGGTGAACTGCGGGAAGGTGAGGACGGGCATCCCATGGAAACGCGCCAGATGATCGATCACGCTGGTCCTTCGACGGTGGGTCAACGACAAGCGTTGTTCTATCAGCCGCCGCTGACACACCAGTTCGGCACTCCCCCTGCGACGGCGTCCCCCCGTCGCGGCCGTCCCGTCCCTCACTCCGTCCCGGACGTGAGCCGTTCGAGCACCAGGTCGGCCAGCGCGCGCGGGGTCGGGCACTCGTAGAGCACGTCCGCCGGCCAGTCCAGGCCGGTCAGCCCGGTGAGGTGGTCCCGCAGCTCCAGGGCGGTGACCGACGTCAGGCCGAGGTCGAAGAACTCCTCCTCGGCGCCGACCTCGGTCGCGGTGTCGTACGCCAGTACGGCAGCGGCCAACGAACGGACCCCTTCCAGCACCGCGCCCGCCCACTCCTCGCGGGGCAACCGCCGCAAGCCCGAGCTCAGTTCGGAGACGGGCCCCTGTTCGTCCTCGGCGGCGGGCGGGGAATCGGCGCGTGCGTCCGCGACCGGCCGAGCGGGCGCGTCGGCGGCGGTGTCCTCGGGGCGCGCCACGTGCACCGCCGACGCGTCCAGGGCCATCGCGTGGCGCAGGCCGTCGACGGCGGCGCCGGGGGCGAGGTCCGGGTCGATCGTCACCATGAGCGGGCCGTCGCCGGTGCGCTCCCGCGGCGCGGCGTGCGGACGCCGGTCCACGGCCACCAGCGCCACCCGCGGCGCGACGGCATCCTCGAATCCGCTGCCTGTCCGGACGATCGCCGCGGTGAGTCGCACCGGTCCGGCGTCCTCGAACCCCACGGCGCCGGGCGGGCCGTCCGCCCCCGCGGCGACCAGGCAGCGGGCGCCGGCGCGCAGCACCGCGCCGACGATCGCCCCGGTCAGCGCGTCCGGCGGGCCGGCCACCAGGACATCGCCCTCGGGCGTCCAGCGCCCCGACGGCTCCGCCCGCTCGTAGGACGGGACGTACAGGCCGTCCGGATCGATCCTGGCCTCCCGGTGGCCGCCGGCGATCGCGCCGCACAGCCGGGTCCGCGCACGGGCGTCGAGCACCCTCGGCAGGGTGACGACGTGATCGCAGGGCGGCGCCCCCGCGCCCTGGACGAGCGCCCACCTCGGGACGCCGGGCTCGGCGGCCGGTTCCGCGCCGGGCAGCGCCACCACGAGATCCGGCCGCCGCCCGCCCGGATCGTGGCGGACGCGGGCGCCGTTGCGGACCAGAGCGCCCGCGATCGCGTCCGCGAGGTCCTCGTCACCGCCGGCGGGGGCCACGAGCAGCACGTCGCCGCGGAGTGCCGTCGGGCCGTCCGGCACGTGGCGCCAGCGCGCGATCCGCAACGCCGCGGCGTCCGCGCCCGAGCGCAACCGGCCGAGAGCCGCTAGGAACTGATCGGGCGTCTCGTCGCCCGCGAGGCCCAGGAGTTCCAGGGCGGCGGGGACGTCGGCGCTGTCGACGGCGGCCCACAACGGTGCGAGCGCGCGCTCGTCCGCCCCGGCCCCGGCGGGGTCGGGCACGGAAGCGGGCGGCGCGGGGTGGCAGCCCGCCCGCGCCGAGGCGGCGGGCTCGGTGGCCCGCGGCGCGGGGTCGGCTTCCGGCGCGGGCGGGGGCGCCGGCCAGTAGCGGCGGCTCGTGAAGGCGTACGTGGGCAGGGGGACGCGGGGGGTCGCGCGGTCCGCGTGGACCGCCGACCAGTCCACCTCCACACCCGCCAGGTGCAGCAGCCCCAGCGCCTCGGTCCCGGCGCGCACGTCGTCGCGGTCCCGGCGCAGCAGGGGGACCGGGCGCACGGGGGCGTCGGGGAGGCAGGCCTCGGCGGCGGGGGCGAGCACGGCGTCGGGGCCCACCTCCAGCCAGGCCGTGACCCCCTCCGCGTCCGCCTTCCGTACGGCGTCGGCGAAGCGGACGGTGGAGCGCACCTGCTCCACCCAGTAGTCGGGGGTGTCCATCGGGTGCTCGGTGCGGACCGTGGACCGGAGGGGGACGCGGGCCGTCGCGAAGCGCACCGCCCCGGCCGCGGCGCGGAACTCTTCCAGGGCGGGTTCGACGAGGGGCGAGTGGAACGCGACGCCCACGCGCAGCCTGCGGGTCCGGTGGCCCCGGGCGGCCAGTTCCCCGGCCACGGCCTCGACCGCTTCCCCGTCGCCGGACAGGACGACGGAGCGGGGGCCGTTGACGGCCGCGACGCCGACCCGGCGCGCGCGGTCGCCGCCGTCGTCCAGGGCGGCGAGCACCTCCTGCTCCGTCGCGCGGACCGCCACCATCGCCCCGCCCTCGGGCAGTCGGCCGAGCAGGCGGGCGCGGGCGGCGACGAGGGCCGCGGCGTCGGCGAGCGGCATCAGCCCGCCGACGCAGGCGGCGGACAGCTCGCCGGCGGAGTGGCCGATGAGGACCTGCGGGACCACGCCCCAGGACGACAGGAGCCTGGACTGGGCCACCTGGAGGGCGAACAGCGCCGGCTGGGCGTACTCGGTGCGCTCCAGCAGCTCCGGCCGCTCGAACACCGCCTCGCGCAGGGCGGTCTCCGGTCCGAAGTGCGCGCACACCTCGTCGAAGGCTCGGGCGTAGACCGGGAACGCCTCGTACAGGCCCCGTCCCATGCCCGGCGTCTGGCTTCCCTGGCCGGTGAACAGGAAGGCGAGGCGTCGGCGGCCGGCCGTGCCGCGCCGGAGCCCGGCGTCGGCGCGCCCGCTCGCCAGGGCCTCCAGGGCGGTGCGCAGGTCCTGCTCCCCGCTGCCGCTCACCATGGCCCGGTGGCGCTGGGAGGCCCGTGTGGTGGCCAGGGCCCGTGCCACCGCGGCCGGTTCGGCGAGGTCCCACGCCAGCAGTCGCGTCGCCTGCGCGCGCAGCGCCTCCTCCGAGCGCGCCGACAGCAGCCACGGCGCGCCGGTGAGCGCGGGCAGCGCGGACGCCGGTGGTTCGGCGGGGGGCGCCTGCTCGATCACGACGTGCACGTTGGTGCCGCTGATCCCGAACGACGACACGCCCATGCGCCGCGGTCCGGGCTGCTCGGGCCACGGGCTCGTCTCGGTGAGCAGGTCCGCCCGCCCGGCCGACCAGTCGACGTGCGGGGAGGGTGCGTCGATGTGCAGGCTGCGGGGCAGCACGGCGTGCCGGACGGCCAGGACCGCCTTGATCACCCCCGCGACGCCCGCGGCCGCCTGGACGTGGCCGATGTTGGACTTCAGCGAGCCGAGTCGCAGGGGCGCGGGGCGTTCCTGACCGTAGACGGCGAGCAGCGCCTGCGCCTCGATGGGGTCGCCCAGCGCGGTGCCGGTGCCGTGGGCCTCGACGGCGGCCACGTCGGCGGGGCGCAGCCCGCCCGCGGCCAGGGCCGCCCGCATCACGCGTTCCTGGGCGCGGCCGTTCGGCGCGGTGAGGCCGTTGCTGGCCCCGTCGGAGTTGAGTGCGCCGGCGCGGAGCACGGCCAGCACCTCGTGGCCGTGGGCGCGGGCGCGGGAGAGCCGTTCCACCAGCACGACGGCGACGCCCTCGCCGAGCGCGGTGCCGTCGGCGGCGGCCGCGAACGGCTTGCAGCGGCCGTCGGCGGCCAGTCCGCGCTGCCGGCTGAACTCCACGAACGCCGCCGGGGTGGACAGGACCGTCACCCCGCCCGCGAACGCCATCGCGCACTCCCCCGCCCGGATCGCCTGCGCGGCCAGGTGCAGTGCGGTCAGCGACGACGAGCACGCGGTGTCGACGGTGACCGCCGGGCCGTCGAGGCCGAAGGCGTACGCCACCCGTCCGGAGAGCACCCCGCCGCCGACGCCGGGCGCCAGGAAGCCTTCCGCGGCGGAGTGCTCCAGCACCATGCCGTAGTCCTGGTACATGGCTCCGACGAAGACGCCGGTCGGGGTGGAGCGCAGGGCGCCGGGGTCGATGCCGGCGTTCTCGCAGGTCTCCCAGACCGTCTCCAGCAGGAGCCGCTGCTGCGGGTCCATCGCCAGGGCCTCGCGCGGTGAGATGCCGAAGAACGCCGCGTCGAACGCCGCGGCGTCGTGGACGAAGCCGCCGTGGCGGACGTAGGAGGCGCCCGCCGTGTCGGGGTCGGGGTCGTAGAGCCGTTCGAGGGGCCAGCCCCGGTCGTCGGGGAAGGGGCCGATGCCGTCGCGTTCCTCGACGAGCATCCGCCACAGGTCCTCGGGGGTGCGGACCCCGCCGGGGAGCCGGCAGCCCATGCCCACCAGGACGACGGGGTCGTCCGCGTCGGCGGGGCCCGCGGCGGCGGGGGCGGGGGCCGCCGTCCGGCCGGTGAGCAGGTCGTCCAGGTGGCGGGCGAGTGCGGCGGGGGTGGGGTGCCCGAACACCAGGGTGGCCGGCAGGCGGAGGCCGGTCGCGGCGGCCAGCCGGTTGCGGAGCTGGACCGCGCTGAGCGACCCGAAGCCGGCGTCCTTGAACGCCCTGTCGGCGTCGACCGTGTCCGGTGACCGGTGGCCGAGGACCGCCGCGGTGTGGGCGGTCACCAGGTCGAGGAGGGCGCGCCGCCGTTCGTCGGGGCTCAGCCCCGCCAGGCGGGAGGCCGACGCGGAGTCGGGGGCGGGGTCCGCCGCCGCCGCGGCGCGGCGCGCGGGCACGCCGGTCAGGTTCCGCAGGACGCCGGGGAGGTCCTGGCCCTGGGCGCGCAGCGCGGCGGTGTCGAGGCGGATCGGGGCGAGCACCGGCTCGCCGTGGGCCAGGGCGGCGTCGAGGGCGGCCAGCGCGTCGGCGGCGGGCAGCGGGGGGAACCCGGAACGGGCGAAGCGGGCGTGGTCGGCGCCTTCCGTCATACCGCTCGTGGCCTCCCACAGGCCCCAGGCCAGGGAGAGACCGGGCCGCCCCCGCTGGTGGCGCCCTCGCGCCAGGGCGTCCAACGCCGCGTTGGCCGCCGCGTAGTTGGCCTGGCCGAGGCCGCCGAGCAGACCGGCGGCGGAGGAGAACAGCACGAGCCGTGCGTCGGGCAGCAGGTCGTCCAGGTGGCGGGCCGCCTCCAGCTTCGGCCTCAGCACACGCCTCACGCGCTCGGGCGTCAGGTCGGTCACCAGGCCGTCGTCGAGGACCCCGGCGGCGTGCACGACCGTGGTGAAGCCCGCGTCCCCGACCAGGGCGGCCAGCGCGTCGCGGTCGGCGACGTCGCAGGCGGCGGCCACGGCGGTCGCCCCGGCGGCGGTCAGTTCGTCGACGAGCCCGGTCATGCCGGGCGCGGCGGCTCCGCGGCGGGCGGCCAGGACGAGGTCCCGTACGCCCAGCGCGTGGACGAGGTGGCGGGCCACGAGCCGCCCCAGCGTCCCGGTCGCGCCGGTCACCAGGGTTCTGCCGAGCTCGGGCGGGGCGCCGGTGGCCGGGGCGGCGCGCACCAGTCTCGGCACCCGTGCCCGGCCGTCCTCCAGGGCGATCTCCGGTTCGCCGGCGGCGAGGGCCGCGGGGAGGGCCGCGAGGGTGGCGGCGTTCTCGTCGGCCAGGTCCAGGAGCAGGAACCGGCCGGGGTGTTCGGCCTGGGCGGAGCGGATCAGGCCGGCCACGGCCGCCTGCGTCACGTCCGTCCGCGCGAGGCGGGTGACCACGACGAGGGTCGACGCCGTCTCCCGTCCGCCGGCCAGCCAGTCCTGTACGCGGCCCAGCGCCTCGGCCAGGGCGTCCGCCGGTTCGCCGGACCCGGCCGTGGTGAGGACGAACCGGGCGGGCCGGTCCGTCGGCTCCGCGGCCAGCAGCCGGGCGAGGGCGGGGTCGCGGACCGCGAAGTCCCGCTCCGCGGCCGCCGGCAGCGGCAGCGGGACCCGGTCGAGGCGGAGCAGGTCGCCGCGGCCGGGGGCGGCCAGGGCGCCGGGGGGCAGTTCGCGCAGGGTGAGCGCCTCGACGGTGGCGACCGGCGCCCCGGCGGGGTCGCTCAGGGCCAGGCGCACGGTGTCGGGGGCGGCGGCGGTCAGTGTCACCCGCACCGCCTCGGCCCCGGCGGAGTGGACGCGCAGCCCCTGCCACTCGAAGGGCAGTGCGGGGCGCCCCCGGCCCTCGCCGAGGAAGCCGTCCACGGCCACGGGGTGCAGGCAGGCGTCGAGCAGCGCCGGGTGGAGGAGGAAGCCGTCCGGCGCGTCGGCGGCGGCGGGCAGGGCCACCTCGGCGTGCAGCTCGCCGTCGCCGCCCCGCCACAGGGCGCGTACGCCGCGGAAGGCCGGCCCGTAGGCGAGTCCCGCGTCCGCCAGCCGGGCGTACAGCGCGTCGACGTCGAGCGGCTGTGCGCCCGGCGGCGGCCAGGGCGACGGGGCGCGGGCGGCTCCGCCGGCGGGCGCCGGGGCGAGGACGGCGGTGGCGTGCGCGGTCCAGGGGCCCTCCCCGGTCCGGGCGAGCAGGGTCAGGGCGCGGGCGCCCGCCGGGTCCGGGTCCTCGACGTCCAGCCGCAGGCGGACGGCGGCGTGGTCGGCGAGGACGACCGGGGCGAGCAGGGTGAGCTGTTCGACGGTGGAGCAGCCGGCCTCGTCGCCGGCGCGGGCGACCAGTTCGGCCACCCCGGCGCCCGGCAGCACGATGTGGCCCTCCACGGTGTGGTCGGCCAGCCACGGCTGGGCCGCGAGGGAGAGGCTGCCGGTGAGGACGAGCCGCCCGGACCCCGGCAGGGCGGCCCGCAGCACGGGGTGCTCGACGCGGTCCAGGCCGAGCGCGGCCGCGTCGTCGTCGCGTGCGGGGGTCAGCCAGTAGGGCTCGGTGACGAACGCCGTCGTGGGCAGGTCGACCGTGCGGGCGTCCGGCCAGACCGCGCCCCAGTCGACGGACGCGCCGTGGACGTGCAGTGCGGCGAGCGAGCGCAGGATCTGCCGCCGGTCGCCCTCGTCGCGGCGCAGCGTGTGCACGACCGCCGCGTCGGACCGCAGGGCGTCCAGGGTCTCCTGGACGCCGCCCGTGACCACCGGGTGGGGGCTGACCTCCACCAGGGTGGTGCAGCCCCGCTCGACCAGGGCCGTCACGGCCTCGTCGAAGCGGACCGTCTCCCGCAGGTTGCGGTACCAGTACTCCGCGTCGAGGTCTCCGCCGTCCTCGATCCAGCGGCCGTGGACGGAGGAGAAGAAGGGGATGGCCGGGGTGCGGGGGCGGATCGGCGCGAGAGCGCGCAGCACCTCGTCCCGGACGGCCTCGACGTGTGCGCTGTGCGAGGCGTAGTCGACCTCCACGCGCCGCGCCCGTGTCCCCCGCGTGCCGCACAGGGCCTCGAACTCCTCCAGCGCGTCCGCGTCGCCGGAGACGACCACCGACGCCGCCCCGTTCACCGCGGCCAGGGAGAGCCGGCCCTCCCAGCGCCGCAGCAGGTCGCGGGCGTCGGAGGCCGGCGACGCGACGGAGAGCATTCCGCCGCGCCCGGCCAGCCCCCGCAGCGCGCCGCTGCGCAGCGCGACGACGCGGGCCGCGTCCGGCAGGGTCAGCGCCCCCGCCACGCAGGCCGCGGCGATCTCCCCCTGGCTGTGCCCCACCACGGCGGCGGGGTGGACGCCGAGGGAGCGCCACACCTCGGCCAGGGCGACCATGACGGCGAACAGGGCGGGTTGGACGACGTCGACGCGGTCGAGGTCGCGCTCCCCGCGCAGCACGGCGGGCAGGTCGACGTCGTCGTCGACGTACGGGGCGAACGCGGCCTCGCACGCGGCGATCCGCTCGCGGAACACCTCGCTGGTCCCCAGCAGGCCCAGGGCCATCTCGCGCCACTGGGACCCCTGTCCGGGGAAGAGGAACGCCACGTCGCCCGCCGGGCCCGTCCGGCCCTCGACGACGGCCGGGGACGGGCGGCCCGCCGCCAGGTCCGCCAGGGCGTCGGCCAGTTCGCGGCGGTCGCCGATGAGGACGGCGCGGTGTTCGTGGGCGGTGCGGGTGGTGGCGAGGGAGAGGGCCACGTCGGCGGGGTGCGGCGCGGGGCGTTCGGCGAGGTGGGCGGCGAGGGCGGTGGCCTGGGCGCGCGTCCCGGCGTCGGTGCGCCCGGAGACGGGCCAGGCCCAGACCCCGTCCGGCGGCTCGGGGTCCGGCGCCTCGGGCCGGGCCGGTGCGCGTCCTCCGCCCGCCGCTGCGGCCGGAGCGGGGTCCGGCGCGGGGGGCTCCTCCAGGATGACGTGGGCGTTGGTGCCGCTGACTCCGAAGGACGACACCGCCGCGCGGCGGGGTTCGTCGCCGGCGGGCCACGGCGCGTCGGCGGCCAGCAGGCGCACGGAGCCGGCCGACCAGTCGACGTGGGGGCTGGGGGCGTCCAGGTGCAGGGTCCTCGGCAGCCGTCCGTGCCGCAGCGCCAGCACCGTCTTGATGATGCCCGCGACCCCGGCGGCGGCCTGGGTGTGCCCGAGGTTGGACTTGACCGATCCCAGGTGCAGGGGGGCGGCGCGCTCGCCGCCGTACACGGCGAGCACGGCCTGCGCCTCGACGGGGTCGCCCAGCGGGGTGCCCGTGCCGTGGGCCTCGACCGCGTCGATCCGGTCGGGGGTGAGGCCGGCGTCGACGAGGGCCTCGCGCAGGACGCGCCGCTGGGCCGGGCCGTTGGGCGCGGTCAGGCCGTTGCTGGCGCCGTCGGAGTTGACCGCGGTGCCCCGGACGACGGCGAGCACGCGGCGTCCGGCGGCGAGCGCGGCGGAGAGGCGTTCGACGACGAGGACGCCGACGCCCTCCGACCACGCGGTGCCGTCGGCGGCGGCCGCGAACGGCTTGCACCGCCCGTCGGGGGCCAGGGCGCGCTGGCGGCTGAACTCGACGAACGCGGCGGGCGTGGCCATCACGGTGGCCCCGCCGACCAGGGCCATGTCGCACTCGCCGCGCCGCAGGGACCGTACGGCCAGATGGAGGGCGACCAGCGAGGACGAGCAGGCGGTGTCCAGGGTGAGGGCCGGGCCGCGCAGTCCGAGGTGGTAGGCCACCCGCCCCGAGACGACGCTGCCCGCGCCCTGGGCCCCCGGATAGTCGTGGTGCATGACGCCGGTGAACACGGCGGTACGGCTCTCCCGCAGGCCGGCCGGGTCCAGTCCGGCGCGCTCGACGGCCTCCCAGGAGGTCTGGAGGACCAGCCGCTGCTGGGGGTCGGTGAACAGGGCCTCCTTCGGCGCGATACCGAAGAACGCCGCGTCGAAGTCGGCGGCGCGGTGCAGGAAGCCGCCCTCGCGGACCGTGCTCGTCCCCGGATGGTCGGGGTCGGGGTGGTAGAGGCCGTCCACGTCCCAGCCCCGGTCGCGGGGGAAGCCGGTGATGCCGTCGCGGCCCTCGGACACCAGCGTCCACAGGTCCTCGGGCGTCTCGACGCCGCCCGGATAGCGGCAGGCCATGCCGACGATCGCCACGGGCTCGGCGGAGCGCTCCTGGAGGTCGCGCAGCCGCTGCCGGGCGGACCGCAGCTCCACGGTGGCGCGTCGCAGGTAGTCGCGCAGCTTGTCCTCGTGGGTCATCGGGTGCGGTCCTCCGGTCGGGGCGGCGGGGCGCCGAGCTCGGCGTCGATCAGGGCGAAGACCTCGTCGTCGCCCGCGGTGGCGAAGGCGTCGGCGGGGTCCGCCGGGGAGTGCGGGGTCAGGGCGTCGAGCAGGCCGCGGACCCGGTCGGCGGTGCGGTCGCGGGCGGTGTCGTCGGTCGCCGTCGCGGTGAGCGCGGCGGCGAGGCGGTCGAACGCGGCGAAGAGGGCGGGCAGGTCGCCGGCCTCCTCCTCGCCGCCGTACCGCCCGGCGAGGTGGGCGGCCAGGTCGGCGGGGGTGGGGTGGTCGAAGACCAAGGTGGCCTCCAGGGACAGGCCCAGGGCCGCGCCGAGCCGGTTGCGGAACTCGATGGAGCTGAGGGAGTCGAAGCCGAGTTCCTGGAAGGGGCGGTCGGGCTCGACGGCCGCGCCCGAGGGGTGGCCCAGCACGGCCGCGGCCTGTCCGCGCACCAGCGCCGACAACCGGGTCCGCAGCTCGTCGGGCGGCAGGCCGGCCAGGTCGGCCAGGTCGGCCTCCGGGCCGGGCGCGGCGGGCGGCGGGGGCAGGAGGCCGTGCAGAAGGGGCGGGACCGGGGCGGCGGGGCCGGGGGCGAGGCGCGCGGCGGTCACCGCGGGGTGGGGGCCGTCGAGGGCGGCGTCGAGGAGGGCCAGGGCGGCGTCCACGGGCAGGGGCCGGATGCCGCCTCGGGCGAGCCGGTCCTGGTCGGCGGCCATCCCGGTCTCCACCGCCCAGGGCCCCCAGGCCACGGACACGGCCCGCTGCCCCGCCCCGGCCCGCTGCACGGCGAGGGCGTCGAGGAAGGCGTTGGCCGCCGCGTAGTTGCCCTGGCCGGGTCCGCCGAGGACGCCCGCCAGGGAGGAGAACAGCACCAGTTCGGCGTCGGGCAGCCGGTGGTGGAGGTTGAGCGCGCCGTCCACCTTGGGCCGCAGCACCCGGTCGAGCCGTGCGGCGTCGAGGGCGGTGACGACCGCGTCGTCGAGCACGCCCGCGGCGTGGACCGCCGTCGTCACCTCCCGGCCGGCCAGCAGCGCCGCCAGGGCGGCGTCGTCGGCGACGTCGCAGGCGGCCGCCTCCACACGGGCCTCCAGTGCGCCCAGCCCCGCGGGCAGGCGCCCGGTGCGGCTGACCAGCAGCAGGTCGCGCACCCCGTGGCGGCGCACGAGGTGGCGGACCAGCGGTGCGGCGAGGGCGCCGCTCGCGCCGGTGACGAGCACGGTGCCGCGCCGGGGCGCCGGGGCCGGGGGCTCGGCGGCGGGGACGCGGACCAGGCGGGCGGCCCGCACCTGTCCCCCGTTGAGCAGGAGGTGGGGTTCCCGGGAGCCGAGGGCGCGCGGGAGGCAGGAGGCGTCGTGCGCGTCGAGGAGCGTGAACCGGCCCGGATGCTCGGACTGCGCGGAGCGCACCAGTCCCCAGGCGGCGGCGGTGACCGGACCGGGGCGGGCGGTGGCCAGCACCAGGCGTGCCCCGGCGAACCGGGCGTCGGCCAGCCACCGCTGGACCACGTCGAGCACCTCGCGGGTGAGGGCGTGGACGGCGGCGGCCGTCCGGCCGGCGGGCGGCGCGCAGTCCGCCGGCGCGTCGGGGGCGATGGGCCACACCACCACGGGGGTCACCTCCGTCAGGGCGGCCAGGCGGTCCGCGCGGACCACTTCGGCGCCGCTCTTCTCCAGCACGGCGGTGAGCCCGTCCGGGTCGGGGCCCAGAACGGCGTAGCGGGCGCGGGGGGCGGGCTCGGCCACGTCCACCGGCAGGAACTCGACCCGGTGCAGCGGGTCGGCGGGGGCGCCGGCCGGGCGCAGCAGGACCGATTCGACGGACGCGACCGGGGCCCCGTCCGCGTCGGCGAGGTGCACCTCGACCAGGTCGGGCCGCAGGTGCGCGACGCGGGCGCGGGCGGCGGTCGCCCCCGCGGCGTGGACGCGCACGCCGGTCCAGGCGAACGGCAGGCGGGGGCGGCGGCCGTCGAGGGCCCCGCCGAGGGCCACCGCGTGGAGGGCGGCGTCGAGCAGCACCGGGTGGAGCCGGTGGGCCGCCGCGCCGGGGTCGGACGGCGCGGTCCCCGGTACGGCGACATGGGCGTGGACCGCGTCCTCGGTCCGCCAGGCGCGGCGCAGGCCGCGGAAGGCGGGGCCGTAGCCGGAGAGGGTGTCGTAGAGCCCGGTGACGTCGATCTCGTCCGCGCCGGCGGGCGGTGGCGGGGTTCGGGGGGCGGGGTCGGCGTCGGGGGCGAGGACGCCGGTCACGTGCTCCGTCCACGGTGTGGTGGCGGTGCGGGCGTGCACCGTGAAGGGCCGGTGGCCGTCGGGCGCGGGCGGGGCGGCGACCAGGCGGAGGTCGGCGTCGCCGACGGCCAGCGGTGTGTGGGTGATCAGCTCCGCGACGCGCGGGCAGCCCAGGCGGGCGCCGGCGTCCAGGGCCAGGTCCACGAAGTACGTGCCGGGGACGAGCGCGTCGCCGCCCACGGTGTGGTCGGCCAGCCAGGGCTGCTCGGTCGTCGACAGGCGTGCGGTGAACACGTCGCGGTCCAGCAGCTCCACCCGTTCGGCCGGGGCGTGTGCGCCGGGGCGGGGCGGGGTGGGGGCGGTGCCGATCCAGTGGCGTCGCCGGGCGAACGGGTAGCCGGGCAGGGACAGTCGGCGCGGCGGCTCCTGCTGGGGCAGGGTGATCTCCGCGCCCCGCACCCAGGACCGGGCCAGGCCGTGCAGGTCCGTGCCGTCGGGGGGCGGTGCGGCTCCCCGGCGGCGTCGGCCGCGCAGGCGGCCCTCGCCGGTGCGCAGGGCGTGGGCGAGTTCGGCCGTCGTGGTGGCGACGACGGCGAGCCGTTCCTCGAAGTGGTCCCGTCCGGCCCACAGGGTGAAGGCGAGCGCCGCCGGGTCGAGGGGGCGGGCGGCCGTGGCGAGGCGGGCCGCGAGGGCGGCCGGGGTGGTCGCGCCGTCGATCCTCGGCCGGATGCCGAAGACCTCCTCGACGCGCTGTTCGAGATCGGCCAGCCGCGGGTAGTCCAGGCCCAGTTCGGACAGCGGCTCGCGCGGGTCGGCGGAGGAGCCCACCATGTCGGCCACCAGCGCGTCCACGGCGGTGGCGGCGTCGGGGCCGTGCCCGCCCGCCTGTTCCAGGGCGGCCAGCAGGGCGGCGGCCGCCTCGTCGAGCCGGTCGGCGTCCTTCGCCGAGAGCACGAACAGCCGGGGGCGCGCCGGCCGCGGCGGGGCGGGCGGGGTCGGGTGTTCGGCGAGGACCAGGTGGGCGTTGGCGCCGCCGGCGCCGAAGGAGCTGACGGCCGCCGTCCGGGGCGCGCCCTCGCGCACCGCCCAGTGCTCGGCGGCGCGCTGCACGCGGAAGCGCGAAGCCGCCCAGTCGACCGCCGGGTTGAGGGTGTCGGCGTGCAGGGACGGCACGAGGCGGCGGTGGCGCATCTGGAGGACGACCTTGGTGAGGGCGGCGATGCCCGCCGCCGATTCCAGGTGGCCGATGTTCGTCTTGACCGACCCCACCGGCCAGGGTCCCCGGCCCGCGCCGACGCGGTCGAAGGCGCGTTCCAGGGCCGCGATCTCGATGGGGTCGCCCAGAGCGGTCCCGGCGCCGTGCGCCTCGATGTAGCCGATGTCGGCCGTGTCGGCGCCGGCCGCCGTCAGCGCATCCGCGACGAGGGCGGCCTGGGAGGCCGGGTCGGGCACGGAGAACCCGCCGGTGTGGCCGCCGTGGTTGAGCAGCGTGCCCCGGATCACGGCGTGCACGTGGTCGCCGTCGCGCAGGGCGTCGCGCAGCGGCCGCAGGAGGACGACGCCGACGCCCTCGCCGGGCACGTATCCGTCACCGCCCGCGCCGAAGGCCCGGCAGCGGCCGTCGGTGGAGAGGAAGGAGGACTGGCTGAGCAGCAGGTACTTGTTCGGGTGGACGTGCAGGTTGACACCCCCGGCCAGGGCCGCCTCGCACTCCCCGGCGCGGATCGCCCGGACGGCGAGGTGGATCGCCGTGAGCGACGAGGAGCACATGGTGTCCAGCGCGATGCTCGGCCCCTTCAGGTCCATGAAGAAGGAGACCCGGTTGGCCACGGACGCGCTGAACGACGAGGGGACGAGGCCCGGTTCGTCGCGGACGCCGTGCAGTTGGTACTGGTTGTACATCACCCCGGCGAACACGCCGACGGCCCGGCCGCGCCAGGCCGAGGGCGCGTGGCCCGCCTCCTCGAAGGCGTGCCACGCCTCCTGGAGGAACAGCCTCTCCTGCGGGTCCAGCACGGCGGCCTCGTTCGGCGAGACGTGGAAGAACCCGGCGTCGAACTCGTCGGCGCCGTCGAGGAACCCGCCCCACCGGCCGTACGAGCGTCCCGGCACGCCCTTGGTGTCGGTGTGGATCGCCCGGTGGTCCCAGCGGTCGGGCGGCACCTCGGTGACGCAGTCGCGGCCCCCGTCGAGGTTGGCCCAGAACTCGTCGAGCGTACGGGCCTTCGGGTAGCGGCCGCTGATGCCGACGACGGCCACGGCGTCGTCGTCGGGGAGGCCGGCGGCCCTTGCGACGGTGGTGCGGTCGACGCGCTCCGGCGTCGGGGTGGTGGCGCGGTCGTCGTGCTCCACCGAAGCGGCGGTGGAGCGGTCGTCGGCGTGCCCCGGCGGCGCGGCGGTGGCGCGGTCGACGTGCTCGGGCGTCGCGGCGTCCGGTTCCGGTGTGAAGCGGGCGGTGATGCGGGGTGCCGAGCCGACGAGGGCCGCCACGTGGGGTCGGCCGCCGCCCACGGCCCGCAGCAGCACGTCCACCGCCGTGGGGGTGTCCATGGGCGTCAGCCCCAGGGAGCGCAGCGCGGCCGGGTCCACCGGCATACCGCCGTCCGCCCAGGCGGGCCATCCGATCGACACCACCCCCGGCTTCCCCTTTGCGAAGGCGTCGAGGAAGGCGTTGGCGCAGGCGTAGTCGGCCTGTCCGATGTTGGCCCAGACGGCGGACGTGGAGGAGCACAGCACCAGGAAGTCCAGGTCGAGCCGGCGGGTGGCCTCGTACAGGTGGCGGGCTCCGGTCACCTTCGGAGCCAGCACCGCGCGGACGTCGTCGGCGTCCTTGCCGGCGATCAGCCCGTCGCGCAGGACTCCGGCGGCGTGCACGACCCCGTGCAGGGCGCCGAACCGCGTCAGGGCGTGTTCGACCGCGTGGGCGACGTCCTCGGCGCGGGTGACGTCGGCGGCGAGGACGGCGACCTCGGCGCCCAGGGCGGTCAGTTCGGCGACCCGTCCCTCGGCGGCCGGGGCGGTCGCCGTCCGGCCGCACAGCACCAGCCTGGCCCGTACGGTGCGGGCCAGGTGCCGGGCCAGTGCCAGGCCGACGCCGCCGAGGCCGCCGGTGATCAGGTACACGCCCCGTTCGCGCGGTCGCGCCGCGTCCCTCGGAGCGGGGATCGGCTGGACCTCGCGGACGCCGCGCTCGCCCGCTTCGTACCGCACGTCGGCGTCGGGGAGGCCGGCGGCGAGTTCGGCCAGGGCGTCGGCGGCGTACGGCGAGCGCACCACCGCGGCCCGTACGCGGGGCTGTTCCGCCCCCAGGGTGCGCAGCAGCGCGGCGAACGCGGCGGCCGGAGGCCCGTCCGGGACGCGGCAGACGAGCCGGACGGGGCCGCGGGGGTGGCGGGGCAGGGCGGCGGCGAACGCGACGAGGGCGGCGGCCTCCTCCTCGACGTCCTGCGGGTGGGCGGGGGTCCACAGCACGTCGCGGGCGTCGGAGGCGGCGAGGAGGGCGTCCCAGTCGCGGGAAGTCGACGTGTCGACGGTGAGCACCGGGGCGGGCGGCCGCTCCGGCGCGGGCGGCAGGGCGGCCGCCCGCCAGCGCGGTGCGAACCAGACGACGTCGGCGGGCGGTTCGCCCGGCCCGCCGCCGCTCGGCCCGTCCACCGCGCGGGTGCTGGTCGGGGGGTCGGCGGACGGGGGCGCGGAGGGCGTGTTCCCGGCGGGCCGGACGCCGTGCGGAAGCCGGTACTCCCCCAGGTGCCCGACCAGGGAGGCGAAGGTGTTGTGCTCGAACAGCAGCGTGGGGGAGAAGTCCGTGCCGTAGACCCGTTCCAGGTCCGCGGCCATGCCGAGCAGCGCCGTGGAGTCCAGGCCGAGTTCGTAGAAGCCCGCCCGCTCGTCGAACTCCGGGTCCCGCAGGCGCGCCGCGAGCAGGTCGCGCACCACCTCCTCGGCCGCCGCCCCGGCCGGCCGGCGGTCCGGGTCGGGGCCGCCGAGCCGGGTGATGGACTCCTCGGTGCGTACGCGTTTGGAGGTCAGCCCGCGCAGCCATCCCGACACCCGGCCGTCCGGGTCGAGGAACTGGAGGTCGCACACGGTGAGGTCGCCGTCCGGGCCGACCTGACGGGGCGGGACGGCATGGACCAGGGTGCGGGGGCCGAGAGGGCTCCGGGCCCGGAACGACTCGATGAGCAGCGGGATGTAGGGGCGCGCTTCCGAGCCGGTCGGGGAAGGGGCGAACCGGGTCGGCAGCAGGGTCGCGGAGTCCAGCGCGGCCGGATGCACGAGGAAGTAGTCGGCGTACGCGGCGGCCTGCGGGCTCAGCGACAGGTCCGCCAGCAGTTCCGCGTCGCCGACGTGCAGGGTGCCGCGGGCCCGCATGAAGTCGCCGTGCTCGATGCCGGTGCGCCGCACGGTCGCGTACAGCTCGGCCATGTCGGCGGTGCGGCGGGCCCCCGCGCGCAGCGCCGCCAGGTCGACGGACCGCTCGGGGAAGGGCGCGTGCAGGCGCAGCCGGCACTCCAGGACGGG
Source organism: Streptomyces sp. NPDC041970 (assembly GCF_055588985.1). Classification (NCBI taxonomy): domain Bacteria; kingdom Bacillati; phylum Actinomycetota; class Actinomycetes; order Kitasatosporales; family Streptomycetaceae; genus Streptomyces; species Streptomyces sp. NPDC041970. Next base: position 79,334 of record NZ_JBVJCD010000006.1, on the reverse strand, counting down.
TTCGGTCCGCCCCGAGGGGGGCTGGGTCCCCGTCACCGTGACGCGGTGGCCGTCGCCGTCCGCGGTGAACACGAAGCGCAGCGCGGTGGTGGAGTCGGCCCCGGCCGCGACGGGGTTGCGGAACAGCACGCGGCTCAGCTCGGCCCGGCCGGTGTCGACCCCCCGTGCGCGCAGGATGCGGTGGATCATGTCGAGGAACGACACGCCGGGCAGGACGCGCGTGCCGTGCACCCGGTGGTCGCGCAGGACCGGGTCGGTTCCGCGCACCACCACGGTGCAGGTCAGGCCATCCAGCGCTGTCATCTCTCTCCTTCCGGCACGGCCGTGAAATCGAGCTCGAAGAACGGCGCGGGCATGTCCGCCGGCACCCGCTCGGGCACGGATGCGGCGGGCGCGGATACGGGCACGGCGGGCGGCTCCTCGGCCGGTACGGGTGCGGCGGGCGCGGGTGCGGCGGGCCGGTCGAACCAGAACCGCCGGCGGCGGTAGCGCGGCGGGGGCAGGGGGCCGCGCGCGGGCGCCAGGCCCCCGGGGGCCTGGCGCACCACCAGGTGCGCGTTGGTGCCGCCGAACCCGAAGGAGCTGACCGCCGCTCGGCGGGTGTCGCGGTGGTCGGGGAACGGCAGGGGCTCCCGTACCGGGAACAGGGCCGACTCCTCGAAGCGGAATCGCCGGTTGAGGGTGGCGCAGTGCAGGGTGGGCGCCAGCCGCCCGTGCTGGACCGACAGCACGACCTTGATCAGCCCGGCCATGCCGGCCGCGCTGAGCGTGTGCCCGATGTTGGTCTTCACGCTGCCCACGCCGCAGAAGCCGGTGGCGTCGGTGGAGGCGCGGAACGCCTCGGAGAGCGCCTTCAGCTCCATCGGGTCGCCGATCATGGTGCCCGTGCCGTGCGCCTCCACGTAGCCGAGATCCCGCGCACCGATGCCGGCGTCCGCCCAGGCCGCCTCGACGACCTCCCGCTGGGCACGCGGGTTCGGTGTGGTGATCCCCATGGTGCGGCCGTCGTTGTTGAGCGCGCTGCCCTCGACGACCGCGTGGATGCGGTCGCCGTCCCGGATCGCGTCGGACAGGCGCTTGAGCAGCAGCGTTCCCGCGCCCTCGCCGAGGACGATGCCGTCGGCCCGCTCGTCGAAGGTGTGGCAGCGGCCGGACGGCGACAGGGCTCCGGCCGCGCTCATCCCGAGGTAGGGCACCTCGTCGAGGAGGATCTCCGCGCCCGAGGCGAACGCGAGGTCCACCTCGCCGGACCGCAGGGCGCGGGCGGCGAGGTGGACCGCGACCAGCGCGCTCGAACAGGCCGTGTCGACGACGACGGCCGGCCCGCGCAGGTCCAGGTAGTGGGAGAGCTGCGCGGCGATGAAGTTCTGGGCCAGTCCGCTGATCGCCTGCGGCCCGGTGGCACGGTGGTGCGCGCCGAAGTTCGCCGCCCGCGCCCCCACGAAGACGCCCGCGCGCCCGCCCGCGACCTGTTCGGGGGCGAGACCGGCGTCGGCCAGGCATTCGGCCCCGGTCTCCAGGACCTGGCGCACCAGGGGGTCGATGTGCTCCGCGCCCGCCGGGTCGAGCCGGAAGAACTCCGGGTCGAAGTCCTCGATGCCGTCGAGGAATCCGCCCCACTTGCTGACCGTGGAGCCGGGCCGGCCGTCCGGCCGCCAGAACCGCTCGGGGTCCCAGCGGGACGGCGGCACCTCCGTCACCGAGTCCGTCCCCGTGACGAGGTTGTGCCAGAACGCCCGGTGGTCGGGCGCGCCGGGGAAGTGGGCGGCGAGGCCGATCACGGCGACGGCGTCGTCGGCCGGGGCGACCTCGGGGGCCGGTCGGGTCGGAGCCGCGGGAGGGGTCGGGGGCACGGGAGGCGCCGAGGTGGGCGTCGCCGCTTCGGCGACCTCAGCGGTCCGGGTGGCCGGCGCGGGCGGGACCCGGTCGCGCAGCGCTCCGGCGAGGAGGGTCGCGGTGGGGTTCTCGATGACGGCGGAGGGTTCGGCGACGACGCCCAACTCCCGTTCCAGCGCGGCCAGGATCTGCGCGACCATGATCGAGTCCACGCCCAGGTCGGCGAAGTCCTCGTCCGGTCCGACCCCGTCGGGGTCCAGGTGCAGGGTGGCGGCGACCACCTCGCGCACCCGGCGTACGAGGTCGTCCCCGGCCGGGGACGCGCCCGCCTCGGGTACGGCGGGGGCGCCGCCCGGCCCGCCGGGCGCGGCGGCGGGGGCCCGGCCCGCCGGCCGCTCGGGGGCGGGTACGGCCAGCAGCGTGGCCGCGTCGAAGCGGGCGGGGTCCACGACGCACGGCAGCACGACCGGATCGCTGCCGCTCATGGCCCGGTCCAGCAGGGCCAGCCCGGTCTCCGGGTCCAAGGCGCGCAGGCCGAGGTGCCGGTACGCGGGAGTGTCCGCCTCGGGCATACCGGCCGACCGCCAGCTCGGCCACTGGATCGACCTGACGACGCGGCGCCCGGTGGCGGCCCGGTGCTCGGCGACCCGGTCGAGGAGGGAGTTGGCCAGCGCGTAGTCGCTCATCCCCGCGGCCAGCGCCGGCACCTGCCCGGCGATCGACGAGTACAGCACGACGAAGCGCAGCGGGTCGTCCGCGCACGCGTCGAGGACGGCTCGCAGCCCGGTCGTCTTCGGCTCCAGGACCTGCCGTACGTCCTCCATCCGCTTCCCGACGAACGCCGGGTCGCGCATCACTCCGAGCCCCGCGCAGTGCACCAGGCCGGCGATCGGCCCCAGGGTGCGCCGGGCCCGGTCGACGGCCTCGGCGATCCGGTGCGGCGGGGCCGCCTCGGTCATGACCCGTACGCCGGGGCGCTCCAGAGCCGCCAGGTCGCGCAGGCGCGCCGCGAGGGCGGGGTCGGCGCCGGGATCCGCGATGAGGGCCGGCCAGGTGGAGCGGGCCGGCAGGGGGGTGCGGCCGAGCAGCAGGAGGCGGTCGGCGCCGCGCTCGACGAGGCGGGCCGCGACGAGCCGCCCCAGCGCGCCCGTGCCGCCGGTGATCACCACGGTCCGGCCGGCCAGGTCCGCCGACCAGTCGGCCGACGCCGGGGCCGGGTCGGCGGGGCGCAGCACCGGGCGGTGCCGTACGCCGCCGCGTACGCAGGGCTCGGTCACGGGGTCGGTGGCGGCGAGTTCGGCGGCGGCGGCCGCCCGTACGGCGGCCGGTTCGAGGGTGTCGAGGTCGAGGGTGCGGGCGAACACCCCCCGGTACTCCGCCGTGATCATCCGGACGAGGCCCGCCTGCGCCGCGCCCCGCAGGGTGGGGCGGCCGGCCCGGAACCGGGTGAGGCCGTGGGTGAGGTGCAGGTAGGCGAGGCCTCGGGTGCGGTGTGCGGTGATCAGTTCGCGCAGCAGGGCGATCCGGTCACCGTCGACGTGGACGTCGTCGAGCGGTTCGGCCGTCAGGTCGACCGCGTCGATCACCGTGACCGTCTCCCCCGCCGTCTCGGCGATCCGTGCGAGGGCGCTGGGGTCGCCGTCCAGACGGACCAGGGCGGCGCCGGGGCCGAACGCCGCCCGGGCGAGCGGTTCGCTCTCCGCGCCGACCAGCACGGCGACCGCGTCCGGCAGTCGGCCGGCGGGCAGCGGTGCGGGCTCCCAGTCCTTGACCAGCAGCAAAGTGGACTCCCGCGGGCGCGCCGGTTCCGCCGGGGGCTCGGGGGGCTCCGGCAGCCAGTGCCGTTCGCGCGCGAACGGGTAGGTCGGCAGGGAGACGAGCGGCGGCCGGTCGCCGCGCAGGGCCGCGAAGTCGACCGGTGCGCCGCTCTGCCAGAGCGCGGCGAGCCGGTCGAGACGGCCCTCGCGGGCCAACCGGGCGAGGTGGGCCGCGCCCTCCGGCTCGGTCAGCCAGGCGTGGTCCCCCTCGGCGCGGCCGCAGGGCAGGTCGCCGGCGAGGAAGGCGGTCAGGCGGTCGCGCAGCTCCGCGGCGGAGGCGAAGACGAGGGCGAGCCGTACGGCCATGGGGACCCGGCCGGTCTGGGAGGTGTACGCGAGCGAGGCCGCCGACGGCGCCCCGGTGTCGAGGAGGTCCACGACGGCCGAGGCGTAGCGGCGCAGGGCGTCCTCGTCGCGGGCGGACAGGACGAACACCTCGCGGTCCGCCTCGCCCGCCGGGGCCGGCGCGCGGGGCGCGGGCGGCGCCTCCTCCAGGACGACGTGGGCGTTGACGCCCCCGAAGCCGAAGGAGCTGACGCCGGCGCGCCGGGGCAGGGGGGCGCCGTCGGCGTCGGCGGGCGCCCAGGGGGCGGTCTCGCGCACCGGCCGGAACGGCGTCCCGGTGAGGTCGATCAGCGGATTGAGGGTGTCCAGGTGGAGGGTGGGCGGCAGGGTGCGGTGGCGCATGGCCAGCATCACCTTGACGACCCCCGCGACGCCCGCCGCGGGTTCCAGGTGGCCGATGCTGCTCTTGACCGCGCCGATCCCGCAGGAGGTCGCGGGGCCGCGGGCCAGGGCGCGGTGGGCTCGGGTGAGGCCGTCGATCTCCACCGGGTCGCCGAGCGGGGTGCCGGTGCCGTGCAGCTCGACGTAGGACACGGTCTCGACCGGCACCCCGGCGTCGGTGTAGGCGTCCACCAGCAGGTCGGCCTGGGCCAGCGGGTTGGGCGCGGTCAGGGAGGAGGCGCGGCCGCCGTGGTTGACGGCGCTGCCCCGGATCAGCGCGTGCACGCGGTCGCCGTCGGCGAGGGCCCGCGCGAGGGGTTTGAGGACCAGGACGCCGACGCCCTCGCCCTTCACGTAGCCGTCGGCCCCCGCGTCGAGGGTCTTGCAGCGGCCGTCCGGGGAGAGGACGCCGAGCTGGTTGCCGGCGACCACGGTCTGCGCCGTCAGCACCAGGCTCACGCCCCCGGCGACGGCGAGTTCGATCTCCCCGGCGCGCAGGGCGCGCACGGCGCGGTGCAGGGCCACCAGGGAGCTGGAGCAGGCCGTGTCGATGCTCTCGCTCGGCCCTCTGAGGTCCAGGAGGTAGGAGACGCGGTTGGCGAGCATGGTCCGCGCCAGACCGGTGCCGGCGTGGGGGTTGAGCCGTCCGCCGCCGAGGATCATCGTCTCGTAGTCGTTGAACTGCACCCCGGCGTAGACGCCGACGCGGCGGCCGGCCAACCGGTCGGCGCGGCAGCCCGCGTCCTCCAGCGCGGCCCAGGTCTCCTCCAGGAAGAGCCGGTGCTGCGGGTCCATCGCCTCGGCCTCGGCCGGGGAGATCCTGAAGAACCGTGCGTCGAACCGGTCGACGTCGGTGAGGAAGCCGCCCCAGCGGGCGGTCCCGCCGTAGCGCTGCCCCACCTCCCGCCAGTCCCAGCGGTCGGCGGGGGTCTCGGTGATCAGGTCCCGGCCGTCGGCCAGGTTGCGCCAGAACGACGCGAGGTCCGGTGAGCCCGGAAACCGTCCCGACACGCCGATGACGGCGATGGCGTCGGCGGCCGCCTCCCCGGCGGCTGCGGGCCCTTCGGCGGGCGGCGGCGTGCTGCCTGGAGCGGGGGCGCATCCCGGAGTCGGGGCGGGGGCCGGGGGCTCTTCTGCATCCCGGCGCTGCTCCCGCTCCCCCACCGGCCCCGGCAGGGCGGGGTGTTCGGAGAGGAGGTGGCGGGCGAGCCGTTCGAGCGTGTTGGCGCCGAAGAGCGTCGTCGTCGGCACGCTCGCGCCGTAGCGCTGCTCCAGGGAGGCGGACAGGGACTGGAGTCCGAAGGAGTCCAGTCCGTACTCGCCGAACCCCGCTTCGGGGTCGAGGGCGTCGGGCGCCATGCCGACCAGTCCGGCGACCAGTGCCCGCAGATCGGCGAGGAGGTCGCCGGATGCCGGGGCGGGTGCGGCGCCGGTCCTCGGGCGGTCGGGGGCCTCCCGCTCGCGGACGCGCTGGGCCTCGACGAGCGCGCGCATCCGCTCCGGCTCCCCCGGCAGTACGGCGATCTGGGGGTGGTCCAGGCGCAGCGCCAGGTCGAGGAGGCGCTGCCCCTCGTCGGCCTCCAGGTAGCGGAAGCCGGTGCCGGCGAGGTAGCGGCGTTCGTCCACGGGGTCGACGTGCATACCGCCGTCGCGCCACAGGGGCCAGTCGATGGAGACCGTGCGCCCCGAGCGGCGGCCCGCCGCGCACAGCGCCGCGCGCTCCTCGGCGAAGCCGTCGAGGAAGCGGGCCCCGACCGCGTAGTCCACCAGGCCGTAGTCGCCGAGGCGGCCGGCCAGGGAGGAGTACAGGACGAAGACGTCCAGCGGTTCGTCGCGGGTGACCCGGTCCAGTACGCGGGTCCCCTCGATCCGGGCGCGCAGGTGGGACCGGAACTCGGCGAGGTCCTTGCCGGGCAGCGGGGTGCGGGAGGCGGTCCCGGCGAGGTGGAAGACGCCGTGCAGGGCGCCGAAGCGCTCTTTGGCGGCGGCCACCGCGCGGGCCATCGCGTCGGGGTCGTCCACGGACGCCTGGACGTAGGCGACGTCCCCGAGGGCGTGCAGTTCGGCCAGTTCCCGCGTGCGGTGGGCGGCGGGCGAGCGGCCGGTGAGGGCCACGCGGGCGCCGCGCGCGAGCAGGGTGCGGGCGAGCAGCAGGCCGAGCCTGCCGGCGCCGCCGGTCACGAGGTGGACGCCGCCGGGGCGGAGCGGGGAGGGGGCGGCGGGCCGGGGGGCGACCGGTTCGGGCACGGACACCGTGCGGCCCCGCGCCGTCAGGCGGACCGCGGGCGCGCCGACCCGTCCGGCCGTCACCTCGGCGACGAGGGCGGCCGGTTCGACCGGGCCGGTGACGCGTACGACGCAGAAGGCCGTGCCGGGGAGGGCGGCGCGCAGCGACACGTCGAACCCGCCCCACGCCTCCGCCATCGCGTCGTCGGGCGCCAGGGCGTGGACGCGGGTCGCTGCGCGGGTGGCGGTCATGGCCTGGACCAGGAGGTAGACGGACTCGGTGGCGCACTCCGGCCGGTCCGGTTCGGTCAGCGCCCACTGGTGGACGACCCGGTCCGCGGGTGTGGCGAGCAGCCGCCGGTAGTCCTCCGGTTCTCCGGGGCGCAGCGTGACGGCCGTGCCGTCGTCGGCGTACGCCGAGCCGGGCCGGACGTGGACGGCGCCGGGGACCGGCAGGTCGCCGAAGACCAGCACCCGGCCCGTGAACGGGGCGGCGGGCGGCACGGGTTCGGGCGTCCACGCCGTGGTGTAGAGGCTGACGGGGGCGTGCTCCTCGATCGCCCGGCCGCCGGTGGCGGTGGCGGCGGTCGGTGGGCCGGCGGTCGGGCCGCTCTCCGGACGCGTCGCGGTGTCGGCGTCAGGGCCGGTGCCTGCGTCGGCTTCGGCGCCGGTATCGGCGTCGGTGAACCAGTGGCGCTCCGCCGCGAACGGGTAGGTCGGCAGGGACCGGCGTACCGGTGTGCGGGTGCGGCGGGCGGCCCAGTCGATCGTCCGGCCGAGGACCCAGGCGGCAGCGGTCTCCTCGTCGGGGCCTGTGAAGGGGGTCCGGTCGGCATGGCGGCCGACCCGGCCGAGGTGGACGCCGTCGTGGTCGCCGGCGAGGTGGCGCCGCAGGACGGCCACCGCGTGGTCCCCGGACCGGGCGACGAACGCCAGGCGTTCGGCGTGGCCGGTGCGGCCGGTCTGGAGGGTGTGGGCGGTGCCGGCGAGGTCGTGCCGCCAGGCGTCCCGCGTGTCGACGAACGCCCTGGCGTAGGCGCGCAGCCGTTCGGGGTCGCGGGCGGAGAGGACGAACACGGCCGGGCCGTCGGTCGGCGGCTCCTCGGGGGCGGGGCGCCGGTACTCCTCCAGGACGGCGTGGGCGTTGACCCCTCCGTAGCCGAAGGCGCTCACACCGGCCCGGCGCGGCACGCCGGGCGCGGGGGGCGGCCAGTCGCGCGCGCCCTCCAGGATCTCGAAGGGCGTGCCCTCCAGCCCGAGGTGGGGGTTGCGCTCGGGTCCGTGCGGGTCGCCGGTGAGGCGGCCGTGGCGCATCGACAGCAGGACGCGCAGGACGGCGGCGATCCCCGCGGCGGGTTCGAGGTGGCCGATGGTGTTCTTCAGCGCGCCCAGGGCACAGTGCGGGGCGGTGGGCGCGGGGTGGCCCCAGTCGCGGTACAGCTCGTCGAACGCCTGGCGCAGGCCGTTGGTCTCGGCGGGGTCCCCGATGACCGTTCCGGTGCCGTGGGTCTCGATGTAGCCGACGGTCCTCGGGTCGACCCCGGCCGCCCGGTGGGCCCGTACGACGACGTCGGCCTGGGCGCGCGGGTTGGGGGCGGTGAGCGAGTTGGCCCGGCCGCCGTGGTTGACGGCGGTGCCGCGCACCACGGCCAGTACGGGGTCGCCGTCCGCGAGGGCCTGGCTGAGCCGTTTGAGGACGACGGCTCCGACGCCCTCGCCCCGCACGTACCCGGCGGCGTCCCGGTCGAAGGCCCGGCCGGCGCCGTCCGGGCTGAGCATCCCCGCGCGTTCGAGGGAGGCGAAGGTCAGGGGCGACAGCATGAGGTTGACGCCGGCGGCGACGACCGTGCCGCAGTGCCCGAGCCGGACGGCCTCGGCCGCGCGGTGCAGGGCCACGAGCGAGCTGGAGCAGGCGGTGTCGACGGGTTCGCTGGGGCCGCGCAGGTCGAGGTGGTACGACACGCGGTTGGCCAGCATGGACGGGGTCAGGCCCGTCGCGGAGTAGGCGTCGGCGGCCGTGCCCGAGCGCCGCACCAGCTCCGCGTACTCGCTGGAGCCGACGCCGACGAACAGGCCGGTGTCGGTGCCCGCGAGGGCCGCCGGATCAATGCCGGCGTCCTCCAGCGCGGTCCACACCGTGCGCAGCAGGAGGCGCTGGCGGGGGTCCATCCAGCGGGCCTCGCGCGGGGAGATGCCGAAGAACAGCGGGTCGAAGCGGTCGATGTCCGGCATGAAGCCGCCGCGGGCGACCCGCGTACGGTCGGGGCCCCGAGCCGGATCGCCGTAGTGCGCCCCGGCGTCCCAGCGGTCGGCGGGCACGTCGCCGATGAGGTCGCCGCCCCGCCGCAGCGCGGACCAGAACGCGTCCAGGTCGCGCGCGCCGGGCAGGATTCCGGCCATCCCCACGATCACGACCGGGTCGTCGGCGGGCCGGGCGCCGGTGGGCGGCGGATCCGCGGAGGCCGTCGCGGGAGGAGCGGGGGCGGAAGCGGGGGCTGTCGCGGGAGGAGCGGGGGCGGGAACAGGGGCCGGAGCGGGGGCCGGGGTCGCGGTGTGCGCGTGTTCGCGTTCCAGCCACGCGGCGAGCGCCGCCGGGGTGGGTGTGGCGAGCAGTTGGTCGGGGCCCAGGGGGACGCGGCAGGTCGTCGCGACGGTGTCGGCGAACCGGATCAGGCTCAGGGAGTCCAGGCCGTGCTGGTGGAAGGTGTCCGCCGCGTCGAGGTCGGTGACGGGGTAGCCGGTGAGCTCGCCCAGCAGGCGCAGCACGGTGTCGAGTGCGCCGGGGGCCCGTTCGGGGGCGGGATCGGCCGAGCCGGCGGAATCGGCGGAAGGCGCGGGCTCGACGGGGGACGCGGGTCCGGCGGAGGGCACGGCCCCGGCGGAGGCTGCGGCCCCGGCGGCGGACACCGGCCCGGCCGGGCGTGCGGGTCCGGCGGAGGGGGCCGCGGCGTCGATCCAGCAGCGGATGCGGGCGAACGGGTAGCCGGGCAGCGCGAGCGGGCGCACCGGGGTCCGGTGGGCGGCCGTCCAGTCGAAGACCTCGCCGTCGGCCCAGCGGCGCGCCACGTCGTGCGGGTCGGCCGGCGAGGGCACGGCGGCCGGACCGGGTTCCGTCGTCACGACGCCGGTGCAGCCGACCGGCCGGCCGTCGAGGAACGCTTCCAGCGCGTCGGCCAGCTCCTCCGCCGAGCGTGCCACGACGGCGAGGCGGTGGGCCATCGCCTCCCGGCCCGTCTGAAGGGTGTGGGCCAGGCGTACGAGGTCGACGGCGGGAGCGGCGCCCGTGCGGGCGGCGAGCCGGCGCAGCGTCGTCCCGGCGCGATCCCCGAGCGGTCGGTCCGGGTCGCCGGAGCCGGTCAGGCGGACCAGGGTGGCGGGGTCCAGCCCGAGTTCGTCGAGCGGTTCGTCCACCGCGCCGACGGGCACGCCGGCCGCGGCGGCGAGGGCCTCCGGGCTGGCGGCGGGCCGTTCGGACGCCCGCAGCCAGGCCGCCGTACGGGTGACGACTCGGCGCAGGGCGTCCGCGTCACGGGCGGAGAAGGGGAGGACCACGTCGCCCGCGGGGGCGGGGACCGGCTCGTCCTGCCGGTACTCCTCCACGACCAGATGGGCGTTGGAGCCCCCCGCCCCGAAGGCGCTGACCCCGGCCCGCAGCGGGGCGGCCCCGGTCCAGCGCTCCGCCTCGCGCTGCACCCGGAAGGGCACGGCGTCCCAGTCGACGGCCGGGTTCAGCGTGTCCGCGTGCAGGGACGGGGCCAGTTCGCCCGCCCGCATCTGGAGCAGCACCTTGGTGAGCGCGGCGATGCCGGCGGCCGACTCCAGGTGGCCGACGGCGGACTTCACCGAGCCGAGCGCGACCGATCCGGCGGGGAGGTCGCCGAACGCCCGTGCCAGTCCGGCGATCTCGGCCGGGTCCCCGAGGGCGGTGCCGGTGCCGTGCGCCTCCACGTACGACACGCTCGCGGGTTCGGCGCCGGCCGCGCGCAGCGCCTCGGCGACCGCCTCGCTCTGGGCGCTCGGACTCGGCACGGCGAATCCGCCGGTCTTCCCGCCGTGGTTGACGGCGCTGCCGATGATCACGCCGAGTACGCGGTCGCCGTCGCGCTCGGCGGCGGCGAGGGGTTTGAGCAGGACGGCGCCGACGCCCTCGCCGGGGACCATGCCGTCGCCGTCGGCGGCGAAGCTGCGGCACCGTCCGCCGGGGCCGGTGAAACCGCCGGCGGCGAGCTGGCGGTACTTGCGGGGGTGCGGGGTCAGGTTGACGCCTCCGGCGAGGGCGTAGTCGGTCCGTCCGGACGCCAGGGCCTCGCAGGCGAGGTGGATCGCCGTCAGGGAGGAGGAGCACATGGTGTCGATCGCCAGGCTCGGGCCGCGGAGGTCGAGGGCGTACGAGACGCGGTTGGCGATCGAGGCGTAGCCCATGCCTCCGGCCAGGCCCCGTTCGTCCTCCAGGAGCTGGTAGTGGCCGTACATCACGCCGACGTACACGCCGACGCTGCTGCCGCGCAGCCGGGCGCGGGTGTAGCCCGCGTCCTCCAGCGTGTGCCAGGCCGTCTGCAGGAAGAGGCGTTCCTGGGGGTCGGTCAGCTCGGCCTCGCGCAGGGACATCTGGAAGAAGCGGGGGTCGAACGCGTCGATGCCGTCGAGGAAACCGCCCCAGCGGCTGACGGGGGTCCCGTCGGCGTCACCGAGCGCGTCGGCGTCCCACCGGTCGGCCGGGACCTCGCGCACGCAGTCGCGGCCGGCGCGCAGGTTCGCCCAGAAGGCGTCCAGGTCGTCGGCCATGGGGTAGCGGCCGGCGACGCCGACGATCGCGACGCGGTGGCCGGGGGCGGCGGGAGGGGCGGCGGGGGCGTGCGCGGCGGCCCGAGGAGCGGGTGCGGGCGGCGCGGGCAGCAGCTCCCGTACCCGGTCGGCGCGGCGTTCGACGAGGTGGTCGGCGACCTCGCGGACCGTCGGGTGCTCGAAGAGCAGGGTGGCGGGCAGGTCGCCCATGCGTTCGGACAGGACGTCCACGATGCGGGGCACGGTCAGCGAGTCGACGCCGAAGTTCTCGTACGTCTCGTCGAGCCAGATCCGGTCGCGGGGTATCTGGAGGACCTGCTCGAAGGCGTCCTTCACGTACGCGCGGGCGGCTTCGGTCAGCGCGTCCCCGGCGGCCCCGGCGTCTGCGGCGTCCTCCCCGGCGGGCGGCGCGGGCGACGCGGGGGGCGGCGCGGCGGCCTCGGGCTGCGGGCTCGCCCGGCGGGCCGGTGCGGCCGTGTGCGACTCCGCCGTGCGCGCCTCGGCGGTAGGCGCCTCGGTCGTGTCCCGCGCCGCGTGGGCCACGACGACGTGCTGGGTCAGTGCCTCGTCGGCGGGCAGCGCCCGGCTGCGGGGGAAACCGGCGAGCCGCAGCGCGGTGCGCCAGCCGGACGCCGACAGCAGCGGGGAGCCGGGCAGACGCCGTTCGGCGTCCCGGTGCAGCCACCACCCGTCGAGCAGGCCGAAGGTGAGGGTGGCGGTCAGGACGTTGCTGCCGGCCTCGTTGAGCACGAGCCGACCGCCGGGTTTGAGGAGCCGGGCTACCGCGCGCAGGGTGGCGACCACGTCGGGGGTGGCGTGCAGGACGTTGGCGGCCACGACCAGGTCGGCGCAGCCGGGTGCGAACCCCTGGGCCGTGGGGTCGGCGGAGATGTCGAGCCGCTGGAAGCGGACGAACGGGTGCTCGGCGGCGAACCGCTCGCGCCCGTGCTGGAGGAAGGCGCGGGAGATGTCGGTGTAGACGTAGGAGACGTCCGCGCCGGAGGCCGCCAGGGCCGGCAGGACGGCGGCCGTGGTGCCGCCCGTGCCGGCGCCGATCTCCAGGACGGTGAGGGGCCCCCGGCGGTCGCGTACGCCGTCCAGGACCGCGCCGACCACGAGTTCGTTGGCGCGGTCCACGACGGGGCTGCCGCTGTAGGCGCCCTCGACGAGCGCGGTCGATCCGTTCGGGAACAGCACGTCGGTGGCGCGGACGGTGCCGCGCAGCACGCCGAACAGGCCGCGCATACAGGGGGTCAGGAGCCGGTCGAAGCGGTTCAGGGCGGGCCGGGACGCGCACAGGGCGGCCAGGTCGCCCTCCGGATCGCCGGGGACGGGGCGGTCGGCCGGGGTCCAGTGGCCGTCGTGCTCGATGAGGCGGCCGCCCCGCGCCAACTGCCGCAGCAGTTCGTCGAGGAGGCGGCGGCGTGCCGGTACGGCGCCGAGGCGCGCGGCGAGCCCGTCGCCGGTCCACCGCTCGGCGGGGCTGAGGAACACGCGCTCGTGCCGGAACAGCTTCCACAGCCAGCCGTGCAGGATCTCGGTCAGGCGGCGGTCGTCGGCCTCGCTGAGCAGCCGGGCGACCGGGGGCAGCGCCGCGAGTGCGGGCACCAGCGCGGGGTCGTCGGCGGGGTCCTCGCCCGCGGGCGCGCCGTCCGCCCCGCCGTGCGGCTCCGCGCCGACGGCGGCGAGCGCGGGCCCGTCGGCCTTGACGACGACGACCTGGCGGTCCGGGCGGCCCAGGACGGCGTGCACGGCGGCCATGCCCTCGCGCGGGGTGATCGAGTGGATGCCGGTGGCCGCGAGCCGGGCGCGGTGGCGTTCGTCCGCGACGATGCCGACGGTCCCCCAGTAACCCCAGTTGATCACGGCGACCCTGGCGTCCAGTCGGCCGTCGAGATGGTGGGCGTAGGCGTCCTGGAAGGTCGACCCGGCGGCGTAGTTGCCCTGCCCGGCGCTGCCGGACAGGGACACGGCGGAGGAGAGGAACAGGACGAAGTCGAGCCCGGCGGCGTCGGCGAGCGCCGCGTGCAGGGCGACGGAGGTGCGGGACTTGGCGTCGAGGACCGTGCGGAAGGCGTCCTCCGTCATGGTCGCAACGGTCCGGTCGTGCAGGACGATCGTCGCGTGGAGGACGCCGTGCAGCGCGCCGTGGTCCGCGCGCACCGCGCGGACCGCCTCGCGCAGCGCCGCCGGGTCCCTCGCGTCGGCCCTGCGGTAGTGCACCAGGGTCCCGGTCGGGTCGATGGCGCGCAGCCGCTCGCGCCGGTCGGCGTCCAGTTCGCCTCGGCCGAGCAGGACGACCGTGGCCCGGTAGCGGTCGACGAGCCAGGCGGCGGTCTCCAGGCCGATGCCGCCGGCCCCGCCGACGATCAGGTAGACGCCGCCGTGCCGGATCGCCTCCCGCGGCGGTGCGGCGGCGACCGGGACGAGCCGCCGCCGCAGGAGCGCCGTGCCGCGCAGCGCGTACGGGCCGCCGGCGGGGACGTCGAGGACGGCCGCGGAGGGCGGGTCGGCGCTGGTGCGGTCGACGACGGCCACCCGCCAGCGCGGGTGCTCCTGGGCGAGCGAGAGGGCGAGGCCGTGCAGGCCCGCCGCGTACGGGTTGCCGACCGGTTCGCCGGACGTGGTGAGCGCGTCCTCGGTGACGACGGTGAGGCGGAGGGCGGAACCGTGCCGCTGCCGGGCCTTGGCGAGCCGGAACAGGGTCAGCACGCCCCGCTCCTGGGCCGCTTCGAGCGCGTCGACGTCGTCGGTGGGCGCCCCGGCGCGGGGGCCGAGCAGCACGATGTGGTCGGGGCGGCCGGGGGCGTCGGCGGCCCGGCCGGGTTCCAGTTCCACGACGGGGCCGCGCGACCGGGCCGCGAGGACGGCGGCGAGGTCGGCCGACTCCGTGCCGCGCACGATCCAGGTCGTGCCGTCCAGAGGGGCCGGTTCCGGTTCGGGCAGCGCGGACCAGCGCGGGACGTACATGAGGCCGTCCGCCACCGCGCCACCGGTGTCCGCCGCAGCCCCGCCGGTCGCCGCGACGGCCGGTGGGAGCGTGCCCGGCGCCGGCCGCAGGCTCAGGTCGCGCAGCCGTACGGTGACCCGGCCGGTGGTGTCGGCCAGGGTGAGGTCGTAGCGGTCGGGGCCCGCAGTGGTGACATGGGCGTAGCCGTCCTCGGTCACCGGGGACAGCACCTCGGCGGCGGCCAGGGCGAAGGGCGCCATCGCGGGGCCGGCGGTGCGGTCCCGCAGGACGGCGAAGGCGTGCAGGGCCCCGTCGACGACGGCGGGGTGCAGGGTGCAGCCGGTGAAGCGGGCGGCCTGCGCCGGGACCCGTATCCGGGCCAGCGCCTCGCCCCGGCCGGCGGCGACCCAGGCGACGGCCCGCAGGGCGGGGCCGTAGACGAGTCCCGCGGCGGTGAGGTCGGCGTAGAGGCCGTCGCCCTCGTGCCGGTGGGGCAGACGGGCGAGGAGGTCGTCGAGGGGAAGGGCGGCCGGCGCAGGGTCGGTCCAGGGCTCCAGCCGCCCTTCGGCGAGGAGTTCGCCGTCGCCGTCGCACAGGTCGAAGGCCAGCCCGGCGTCCGTGCGGCGCAGCCGGGTCACGGCCGTGCGCTCGGCTCCGGCCACGGTGAGGGGTCGCAGCCAGCGTACGGCGGTGAGGCGGAACCGCTCCCCCGCCCCGGCGGCCTCGGCGGCCGCGTGCGCCATCGCGAGGACGGCGGCGGCGGGGAGCAGTCTGACCTCGCCGACGCGGTGGCCGTCGATGAGGGGGTGTTCGGGCCCGAAGGCGGTGCGGAAGACCGGGCCGTCGAGGCTGCCGTCCGGGTCGAGGGCGTCGAGCAGGGGGTGCCCGGCCCACGCGGCAGGCGGCTTGGGCGGCGAGGGCGGCGAGGGCGGCGAGGGCGGCGAGGGCGGCGACCAGAGGGTGTCGGTGAGCCAGCAGCGGAGCTCCTCGAAGGGGTATCCCGGCAGGGGGACGCGCCGTCCGTCCGTCTCGGGCCACGCGACGGAGGCTCCGGCGGCCCAGGCGGCGGCCGCTTCGGCCGGGTCGGTGGCGGCGGGCGCTGGGCGGGACGCGCCGCGCCCGCGGGCGCTGCCGGTCCAGACGCCCGCCGGGTCTCCGCCGCGCAGCCGGGCGAGCAGTTCGGTGCGCGTGGCGGCCTGGACGACCATGCGGTCCGCCCACGCCTCGCGCCCGTGCTGGAGGGTGAACGCCACGTCCGCCAGGGGCGGGTGCGGCGCGGTCTCCAGGGCGTCCGCCAACCGGGCGGCGAGCAGCGGCAGCCGGTCGGGCGTCCGGGCGGAGAGCGGGAAGAGCCAGGGCCCGGTCCGCTCGCCCCGCGTCGGCCCGCCCGTGTACTCCTCCACCACGATGTGGGCGTTGGCCCCGCCCGCGCCGAAGGAGCTGAGGCCCGCCCGGCGGGGGGCGCCGTCGCGCCGGGGCCACGGGGCGAGGTCGCGCTGCACGCGCAGCGGGGTCCCGTCGAAGTCGATGTCGGGGTTGGGCGGGTCGGCGTGCAGGGACGGCGCGAGTTCGCCGTGCCTCATCTGCAGCAGGACCTTGCACAGTCCGGCCATGCCCGAGGCGGACTCCAGGTGTCCGACGTTGGACTTGACCGAGCCGATCGGCAGGCTGCGCGGCGGCAGGCCCGCACCGCCCAACGCCCGTGCGAGGCCGCGGATCTCGATCGGGTCGCCGAGAGCCGTGCCGGTCCCGTGCGCCTCCAGGTAGCCGAGCGAGGCGGGGTCGACGCCGGCCTCGCGCAGCGCCCGTTCGACCAGTGCGCCCTGGGCGACGGGGTTGGGCACGGTGAAGCCGTTGGTGCGGCCGCCGTGGTTGACGCTGGTGCCGAGGATGACGCCGTGGATGTGGTCGCCGTCGCGTACGGCGTCGGCCAGCGGCCTCAGCAGCACCGCGCCGACGCCCTCGCCGGGGACGTAGCCGTCGCCGTCCGCGCCGAAGCTGCGGCACCGGCCGTCGCTGGAGGTGAAGCCGCCCTGGCCGAGGAAGCGGTACTTGTACGGGTGGACGTGGAGGTTGACGCCGCCCGCGAGGGCGAGGTCGGTGTCGCCGGAGCGCAGGTCGCGTACGGCCAGGTGGATCGCGGTCAGCGACGAGGAGCACATCGTGTCGACGCCGAGGCTCGGTCCGTCCAGGCCCAGGGTGTAGGAGACGCGGTTGGCGATCGAGGCGTGGGAGGAGGCCCCGATCCGGCCGTCCTCGGCCTCGTGCATCTGGTAGAGCCCGTACATCGCGCCCACGTACACGCCGACGCGGTGCGGGCGCAGGTCCGCGCGGGTGCGGCCGGCGTCCTCCAGGGCGTGCCAGGCCGTCTGGAGGAACAGCCGCTCCTGCGGGTCGATGATCTGCGCCTCGCGCGGTGACACGCCGAAGAACAGCGGGTCGAACAGGTCGATGCCGCGCAGGAAGCTGCCCCACCGGCTGTAGCGGGCGGCCCGGTCGGCGGGGGTGGCCGCGTCGTAGGCCCGCCAGTCCCACCGGTCCGCCGGGATCTCGGTGACCAGGTCGCGGCCCGCCCGCAGGTGCGCCCAGAACTCCTCCAGGGTGTCCGACTCGGCGAAGCGGGCGGCCACGCCCACGATGGCGACGGGCATCGGCCCCGGCGAGGGGGCGGCGGGGCCGGAGGGCGCGGGCGACGGGGCGGTGGCCGTCGGCGGCGCGGCCGGGGTCGGCTCGGCGCTCGGCGCGGGCGGCTCGGGGGCGGTCGGCGTCGCGGCGGCCGGGGCGGGCTCGGGTGTGCTCGGCTCGGGTGCGGCCGGTGGTGCGGGCGTCGGCGTCCCGGCGGGCGGTGCGAGTCGCGCGATGCGCGGACCGTGGTGCTCGGTGAACCAGCCGGTGAGCGCCCGCAGGTCCTGGTACTCGAAGAACAGGGTCTTCGGCAGCGACCCGAAGTGCTCCTCCAGCCGGCGCGTCAGATCCATGACCAGGAGCGAGTCGATGCCGAACCGTTCGAAGGGGGTCTGCGGCCCGATCTCCTCGGCGGGCAGCTCCAGGACGCGGGCGAGGACCGCCCGCAGGAAGTCCTCGGCGGCCTCCGCGTCCGGCGGCGGCGCGTGCGCTGTGCCCTCCGCCGCGTCGGCCGGAGCCCGCGACGGCTCCGGCGCGGGGCCGTCGAGGAGCTGCCGCAGCCGTGGCAGGTCGCCGTGCGCCACCAGGACGTGGTCGCCGTCGTGGCCCAGCGCGCGGTCGAAGGCGTCGAGCGCGGCGGCCGTCCCCATCGCCGTGAGGCCGAGGCCTCGGGCCGCCCGGGCGGTGCGGGCGGCGTCGACGGGTATCCCGCCCTCGGCCCACAGCGACCAGAGCACGGACAGGCTCCGGCCGGGCCGGTCCGCACCGCGCCGCCAGGCCGCGAACGCGTCGAGGAAGCGGTTGGCGTAGGCGTAGTCGGTCTGTCCGGGGCTGCCCGCCGCCCCCGACAGGGAGGAGAAGACGACGAAGAAGTCGAGGGGGTCGCCGGCGGTGGCCCGGTCGAGGTCGAGGGTGCCGTCGACCTTGGGCCGCAGCACGGCCGCGCTGTCGTCGTCGCTCTTGTCGGCCAGCAGCGCGTCACGGGTGGTGCCGGCCAGGTGCAGGACGCCGTGGAGCGGCCCGAAGGAGGCGTGGACGCGTGCGACGAGGTCCGCCGCGGCGCCGGGGGCGCCCAGGTCGGCGGGCAGGTAGTGGACGTCGAGCCCCGCCGCGCGCAGCTCGGTGAGGTCGGCCCGCGCCGAACGGCCCGTCAGCACGTAGCGGGCCGGGCCGCCGAGGTGCGCGACGAGGTGGCGGCCCAGGACCCCCGCGCCCCCGGTGACCAGGACCGTGCCGTGCGGTGTGAGCGGGGCCGCGGCGGGGTGCACCGGCTCCCAGCGGGGCGTCCGGCGGCCTTCGGGCCCATGGCGGACGCGGAAGGCGTGCGCGGCGCGGGCCTCGCTCGCCGCGGCGGCCGCGATGCCGTCCGCTCCGGCCTCCACCACCGCCACCCGGAACTCCGGGTGCTCGCGGGCGAGGGCGCGGCCGAACCCTTCCAGGGCGTACACGCGGGCGTCCTCGGCCGCGCCCGTCGGACGGAAGAGGTGCAGCACCCGCACCGGTCGCCGGGCGGGCTGGGCGGCCCAGGCGCGGAACAGGCGCAGCAGTCCGGGCAGGGCGTCGCCGGTGTCGAACGCGGAGCGGACGACGGTGAGTTCGTCACCGCAGGGGAAGACGGCGTCCACGGGCACCCGCTCGGCGTCGGGGAGGGCGGGTTCCCGCGTCCGGTCCCGCCCCTCGTCGAGCAGCACCGTCCGGGCGGGGCGGGCGCCGGTCGCCGCCGGGTCGTCGTGCCACCGCTGGACGAGCAGGTGGGCCCGGTGGGAGGGGCCGGGCCCGGCCCCGCCGTCGACCGCTCGGGTGACGACGCCCCGCAGCCGTACGCGGACGTGGCCGTCGTCGTCCGTGAGGGACACGTCGTGGCCGGCAGGGGTCGCGGCGGCGTGGGCGTAACCCTGTTCGGGCAGCGGGCCGAACAGGTCGACCGCGTCCACGGAGAACGGGAGCCGCCGGGCGCGCGGGGCCGAGACGTCCTCGTCGGTCCACAGGCAGACCTGGAGCATCGCGTCGAGGAGGGAGGGGTGCAGGGTGAAGTCGGTGAACGGGCGGTCGGCCGCCGCCGGGACGGCGACCCGCGCGAGGGCCTCGCCCGGTGCGGAGCGCACCGAGCGCAGGCCGCGCAGGCTCGGCCCGTAGCCGCCGCCGAGCGCGGCGAACCGGGCGTAGCACTCCTCGGCCGTCGCCGTACGGGGCAGCCGGGAGCGGACGGCGTCCAGGTCGACGCCCGGCGGCGGGGGGGACGGGTGGAAGCGGAGCGTGCCGGTGGAGCAGAGCACGCCCTCGGCCGCGCCGTCGGTGCGGCGGACCTCGTAGGGGACGCCGTCGGCGGAGGGCGCCAGGTGCAGGCGCAGGCGCACCGGTTCGGTCTCGACGGTCACGGGGCGGGCCCACAGGACGTGGTCGATGCCCGTCGCCCGGCCGTGGCCCAGCGCCTCGGCGGCGGCGACCGCGAACTCCAGCGCCGCGACCGCCGGCAGGAGCCGGACCGGGCCGAGGGCGTGGTCGCGCAGGTAGAACTCGTCGCCGGTGAGCAGCCGTTCGGCCGTCCCGCCGGTCAGGGCGGCGGGCGGGGCGAGCCAGTACCGCCGGGTGGGCCGGGGCGGGCGGGGCAGAGAGAGTCGGGGCGGGCGGCCGCCGGGCAGCTCCGGCCAGGCCACGGTGGCGCCGGTGGTCCAGTGGCGGGCGATGCGGGCCAGCTCCCCGGCGCCGGCCGGCCCGGCGGCCTCCTCGTCGGCGGCGGCCTCCTCGCGGTCGGCCGCCGACGGCGTGTCGGACGCCGACCCGGTCACCGCTCCCGACAGGTCCCGCAGGCGGGCCGCCAGGTCGGGGAGGCCGGTGGTGATAAGGGCGAGGCGTTCTGGCAGGGGCTCGCGGCCGACCTGGAGGGTGTGGACGACGCCGTCGAGCGGGGCCGCGGGGTGGGCGTCCAGCCAGTCCGCCACATCCGCGCGGTAGCGGTCCAGCTCCGCGCGCCCGTCCGCCGAGAGGACGACCAGCCGGGCCGCCGTGTCCTGGGTGCTGTCGTTCATCAACGCCTCCCCGCCTCTTCGACGACCACGTGCACGTTGCTGCCTCCCATGCCGAACGAGCTGACTCCGGCGCGGGCCGGCGTGCCGTCGGGCGTCTCCCATCGCCGCGCCTCGGTCTGGAGCCGGAACGGGCTGCCGGTGAGGTCGATCATCGGGTTGGGCGTCCGCAGGCCCACGAGGCCGGGCAGCGTGCGGTGCCGCATCGCCAGCAGCGCCGTGACGAGGCCCGCGACGCCGGCGGCGGCCTCCAGGTGGCCGATGTTGGTCTTGACGGACCCGACGCCGGTGCGTCCGGGCGTCACCGGGACGTCCCAGTCCGCGTGCAGTCGCCCGAACGCCTCCTTCAACGCCTCGATCTCGATCGGGTCGCCGAGCGGCGTCCCGGTCCCGTGCGCCTCGATGTAGCCGATCGTGTCGGGCGCCGCCCCGGAGGCGCGGTGCGCGGCGAGCACGACGTCGCGCTGTGCGCGCGGGCTGGGGACGGTGAGCGAGTGGGTGCGCCCGCCGTGGTTCTCGGCCGAACCGATCAGCACGCCGTGCACGGGGTCGCCGTCCGCCAGGGCGCGGTCGAGGAGTTTCAGCGCCAGCAGCACCACGCCCTCGCCCCGGCCGTAGCCGTCGGCGCGCTCGTCGAACGTCTTGCAGCGGCCGTCCGGGCTGAGCATCCCGGCGCGGCGCAGCCCGGTGAAGCCGTGCGGCGCGAGCAGCAGGTTGGCCCCGCCGGCCAGGGCCAGGTCGCATTCGCCGTGCTGGAGGGCGCGTGCGGCGCGGTGGACGGCGACGAGGGAGCTGGAGCAGGCGGTGTCGAAGACGGCGCTGGGCCCGTGCAGGTCGAAGGCGTAGGAGATGCGGTTGGCGGCGATCGAGGGGACGTTGCCGAGCAGGAAGTGGTCGCCCGCCTCCGGGGAGCCCGGTGGGAGCAGGCTGAGGTAGTCCGCGCCGCTGAGCCCGACGAAGACGCCGGCGCCGCTGCCGGTGAGCGCGGCCGGGACCTGCCCGGAGTCCAGCACGGCGTCGTACGCGGCGTGCAGCAGCAGCCGTTGGCGCGGGTCCATCTGGGCGGCCTCGCGGGGCGAGATCCGGAACAGCGGCGCGTCGAAGGCGTCCACGTCCTCGACGAAGGACCCCCGGAACGCCTCCGGGAACACCTGGGCGGAGAAGCCGCGCTCCATCGGGTACGGCCGGGTCAGGTCGCGGCCGGCGGCGAGGTGCGCCCAGAACTCGTCCAGGGTCGCGGCGGCCGGCAGCCGTGCGCCGATGCCGACGACGGCCACCGGCGGGTAGCCGCCGCCCCCCTCGGTCGGCCGGGGGCGGCCGTGCGCGGTGGCCGCGGCGAGGGCGTCGGGGTGCTCGCGCCCCAGGTGGGCGGCGAGCGAGGCGAGGTCGGGGTGGGAGTAGAAGACCGTGGGCCGTACGGTGATCGCGAACCGTTCCCGCAGGGCCACGGCCAGCCGGGTGAAGCCGATCGAGTCGAACCCGGCCTCCCCGAGCGGCCGGTCGACGGGGATCGCCGCCGCGTCCACCCCGGCGACCTCCGCGGCGGCCTCCCGCAGCCGCGCCAGGGCCCGGTCCCGCTCCCCCTCGCCCCGGCCCCCGGCGGCCCCGTGCGTGCCGGTGCGGGCGGCGGGCCCGCCGCCGTCCGGCCGTCCGTAGCGCCGCTGGATCTCGTCGAGCGGAAGGGTGGTCAGGGGCCCCACGTCCACCTTGGCGTTGGGCGTCAACGGGAACCGTGCCAGGGCCACGGCGCGCGAGGGGACCACGGGGCCGGGCAGCCAGGCCCGGCTGCGCCGCACGGCCTCCGCCGCGGCGGCCGGGGCCGCCGTCGTGAACGCCACCAGTCGCGGTTGGCCGGGAAGGTCCTCGCGGACGACCACGCGGACGTCGTCGACCTCGCCGGAGCGCCGGACGGCGGCCTCCACCTCGCCTAGTTCGACGCGGTGGCCGCGCAGCTTCACCTGCCGGTCGGCGCGGCCGAGCAGCACCATCTCGCCGTCGGCGGACCAGCGGGCCAGGTCGCCGGTGCGGTAGAGGCGTCCGCCGCCGAGGGGGTCGCGGACGAAGCGGTCGGCGGTGAGGTCCGGCCTGCCCCGGTAGCCGCGGGCGACGCCGTCGCCGCCGATCAGGAGTTCGCCGACCGCGCCGAACGGCACCGGGGCCAGGTCGGGGCCGACGGTGCGGAAGACGGTGTTGGCGAGCGGGGTCCCGACCGTGACCGGCCGGTCGCGGCGCACGCGCTGCGCGGAGGACCAGATGGTCGTCTCGGTCGGGCCGTACATGTTCCACAGTTCGCCGCACCGGTCCAGGAGCCGGTCCGCCAGTTCGCCGGTGAGCGCCTCCCCGCCGCACAGCAGCCGGTGCACCCGCCCGGCCCAGCCCGCGTGCAGCAGCATCCGCCAGGTGGCGGGCGTGGCCTGGACGATCGTCGCCCCGGACTCGTCGAGGAGGTCGGCGAGGGCGAAGGCGTCGCGCGTCACCTTGGTGGGGGCGATGCGGACGGTGGCGCCGCGGGTGAGCGGCAGCAGCAGTTCCAGGCCGGAGATGTCGAACCCGGCGGTGGTCACCGCGAGCAGCGTGTCGTCCTCCCCGCAGCCGGGACGGACCGCCGTCGCGGTGAGCAGGTTGACCAGGTTCCCGTGGGTGACCTCGACGCCCTTGGGTTCGCCCGTCGAGCCGGAGGTGTAGAGGACGTACGCGAGATCGGTGTCGCGGCGGGCGACGGGGGCGGCCGGCGTCGCGGCGTCGAGGCCGGTCAGCGGGATGCGGACGCCCGGCGCCCCGGCGGGCAGCCGGTCGGTCAGGCCGGGGTCGACGACCACGGCCGCGAGGTCCGCGTCGCCGGCGATGTGGGCGAGCCGGGCGGCGGGGAAGTCGGGGTCGAGCGGCACGTAGGCGGCCCCCGCGGCCTGTACGGCGAGCAGGGCGACGACGAGGGCGGCGCGCCGCTCCGCCAGCACGCCGACCAGGTCGCCCGGACGCACGCCGTGCTCGATGAGGAGGCCGGTGAGCGCCCGCGTCCGCCGGGCGAGTTCGCCGTAGGTGACGGATTCCGTCTCGTCGATCACGGCGGTGCGCCCGCCGGCCCGGCGGGCCCGCGCGAGGACGAGGTCGGCCGCGGTGACGTCGTGGGGGCGGGGCGCCGCGGTGGCGTTGGCCCGTTCGGTGAGCCGGTGTTCGGCCGGGGTGGCGAGGGGGATGTCGCCGAGGCGGCGGGACGGGTCGGCCGTGAAGGCGTCCAGCAGCAGGCGGTAGTGGTCGGCGAACCGCTCCGCGGTGGCCCGGTCGAACAGCTCCGGGTCGTACTTGACGTAGACCAGCGCGCCGCCGCCGCGTACGACCACCTCGACGACGAGGGGGTTCTCGCCCTCCTGGGTCAGGTCGAGCGCGTCCCGGAAGACGGTCTGGCCGGCGGCCATGTCCTGGTCGCCGCCGACGCCCTGCTGCATGTAGAAGCCGATGCCGAACGCGGCGTCCTGCCCCGGCCCGCCGGGTTCGCCGTCCGGCGTCCGGCGCAGGTCGTCGACGACGGAGGCGAACGGGTAGGCGCCGTGGTCCTCGGCCTCCGCCATCCGCGCCCCGGCGGTGGCCACGAGGTCCGCCGCCCGCAGGTCGGGGGTGCACTCCAGGCGCAGGACCACCGGGTTGATCAGGTAGCCCACGGTGCGGTCGAAGCGGTGGGAGGGGCGGCCGTCGGTCGGCACCATCACGCTGATGTCCCGGTGGCCGGAGTGCCGGTGCAGCAGGGCGGCGAAGGCGGCGAACACCACGCTGAACGGGGTGGCTCGGGCGGCGCGGGCGGTCTCGCGGACCGCGTCCCAGGCGGTCTCGGACAGCCGCAGCCGGACCGTCTCGCCGCGGGTGTGCGCGGCGGGGCCGGTCGGGGGGCGGTCGGCCAGGGCGTCCAGGACCGGGGCGGTGGAGGCGCCGGCCAGCCGGTCGCTCCACCAGCGGCGGTGCTCGGCGGCCTCGGGGCCGTCGAGCATCGCCCGCTGCCACCGGACGAACTCCTCGTAGGGGGCGGCGGCCTCCGGGGGCGGTGGCGGGTGGCCGGCGGCCAGCGCGTCGTGGCAGGCGACGATGTCGCGCAGCAGGAGGTGGCTGGAGACGCCGTCGGTGATCAGGTGGTGGAAGACCAGGAGGAGGAGCGTGCCGCCGTCCGGCGCGGTGATCAGCCACATGCGGTGCAGCGGGTCGTGTTCGAGGTCGAAGGGGCGGCGCACCAGGTCGCGGACCCGGACGGCGAACTCGCCGTCGGTGACGTGGCCGAGGTCGAGCCGGACCACCTCCGGGGGCCGGTCGGTCACCTCCTGCACCGGCCCTTCGTCCGTCAGGCGGAGGGCGACGCGCAACTGCGGTCGGCGTCGCACGACGGCGGCCAGCGCCTCGGCGAGCCGGTCCGGATCGATGCCGTGCCCCAGCCACAGGCCCAGCGGCAGGTTGTACGACACGGCTCGCGGGTCGTCGGCGTGGATGGCCCACAGCGCGGCCTGGCCCCGGCTGAGGGGGTACGGGCCGCAGGGCACGGGGGCGGCGGTCTCCGGGGCCGCCGCCAGCGCGCGCAGCAGCGGCTCGGCGGTCTCGTCGGGCACCTGGCCGGCGGCGATCGCCTCCAGCAGCGCGCGCAGGTCGCCGTCCTCGCTCATCGGGCGACCCCTCCCTTCAGCGCGGCCAGCGCGTCCTCCACGCGGAGGCTGCCGTCGCGCAGGCCCGCGAGGAGGGCGGCGATGCCGTCCGGGGGCGGCGGGGTCGCGGTCCGCTCGGCGGGGGGCGCGAGCTCCGCGCCGGCGGCCTCCGGCCCGTCCGCCGGGCCCGTTCCGTCCGCCGGGCGTGGGCCGGGCGTGTCCGGCGGGGCGGCCGGCAGGGGGCCGTACGCCGTGAACACCGCGTGCGCCAGCGACCGTACCGACTGGGCGACGCTGAACATCCGGGTCGGGATGTCCACTCCGTAGGCCGCGCCGAGATGGCGGCTGAGCCGGCGCAGGCCCAGGGAGTCGACGCCGGCGTCGGACAGCAGCCGGTCGGCGGGCAGCCGCTCCGGCCGCATCCCCAGGTGGGCGGCGACGAGCCCGCGCACCCGGTCGCGGACGGCGGCCTCGGGGTCGCCGTCGGGCGCGTCCGACGGCGGCCCGTCCTCGGGTCCCGGCACGGCGGGCGGGGCGGCGGCCTCCCGCGCCGGGCCGGGCGCGGTGTGCTCCCGCTCCTCGTGCACGGCGCCGTCGAGCCCTGTGCCGCCGTCCGCGCCGGGGTCGGGCCCGCCGCCGGGGAGGAGTCCCGCCTCGTCGGCCTGGACGGCGTCGAACCGCTCGCCGGGGGTCAGCCAGTAGCTCTCCCGCGCGAAGGCGTAGGTCGGGGCGGGCACCCGCCGGGGCGTTCCGCCGGGCCACAACGAGGACCAGTCGACGGGCGCGCCGCCGACCCAGAGCCGGGCGATCTTGTCGAGGCGGCCGGCGTCCACCACGGCCCGCAGGTAGCCGCGCCCCTCGGGGCCGTCCAGGAGCAGGGCGGTGGTGGCGTCCCTCCCGTCACCGCTGAACGCATCGGGCGCGGTCCCGCCGGCCAGCCAGGTCTCCAGGGCCTCCGCCAGCGCGCCCGCCGAGCCGGCGACGACGGCGAGGCGTTCGGCGAACGCGTCCCGTCCGGCCTGCAGGGTGTGGGCGAGGGCCGCGCCGTCGATGTCGCCGTGGGCGGGGAGCCATGCGGCGAGCCTGCGCGCCTGGTCGCGCAGCCGGTCGGGGTCCTTGGCCGACAGGACGAACAGCCACGGGCCGGCCGGGCCGGGCGCGGGCTCCTCCCGGTACTCCTCCACGACCACGTGGGCGTTGACCCCGCCGAGGCCGAAGGAGCTGACCGCTGCGCGCAGCGGCGCCTCGGTCCCGTCGGCCGCGCGGACCCGCCGCCACGGTTCGCGTCCGTTCGGCAGCCGGAACGGACCGCCCTCCAGGCGCAGATGGGGGTTGGGCGTGTCCAGGTGCAG
This sequence comes from Streptomyces sp. NPDC041970, assembly GCF_055588985.1. Lineage (NCBI taxonomy): Bacteria > Bacillati > Actinomycetota > Actinomycetes > Kitasatosporales > Streptomycetaceae > Streptomyces > Streptomyces sp. NPDC041970. The sequence continues at coordinate 53,369 of NZ_JBVJCD010000006.1, read as the reverse complement.
GTTGTCCGGGATCTCCCGGTGCCGCAGGGCCAGCAGGACCTTGATCAGCCCGGTGACGCCGGCCGCCGCCTCCAGGTGGCCGGTGTTGGTCTTCACCGCGCCCAGGACGACGCGCTGCCCCGCGGGGGCGGCGCCGTGCTCCTCGTACAGCCGCGCGAACGCCGTGGTGAGTCCCTCGACCTCGACGGGGTCGCCCAGTTCGGTGCCGGTGCCGTGCGTCTCGACGTACGTGACGGTCGCCGGGTCCACCGCGGCGCGGCGGTGCGCCGTGACGATGCAGGCGGCCTGCGCGTCCGGGTTGGGCGCGGTCAGCGAGTGGGTGCGGCCGCCGTGGTTGACGGCGCTGCCCCGCAGGACGGCGTGGATGACGTCGCCCTCGGCGATCGCGGCGTCGAGGCGTTTGAGGACCACGACGCCGACGCCCTCGGCGCGGGCGATGCCGTCGGCGCGGGCGTCGAAGGTGCGGCAGCGGCCTTCCGGGCTCAGCATGTCGGCCTGGCTCATGTCCACGTACAGCGTCGGCGAGGCGATGACGTTGACGCCGCCGGCCAGGGCGACGTCGCAGTCGCCCGCCCGTATCGCCTCCGCGGCGCGGTGGACGGCGACCAGGGAGGAGGAGCAGGCGGTGTCGGTGGTCTCGCTGGGGCCGTGCAGGTCCAGCAGGTAGGAGAGCCGGTTGGAGAGGAGGGCGTGCGCCCTGCCCACCGTGCCGTAGCCGTCCTGCGGGACGCCGAGGGCGTGCTGGAGCTCGAAGTAGTCGTAGGTGCTGCTGCCGACGAAGACGCCCGTGTCCGTGCCTGACAGGGAGGACGGCGCGATGCCGGCGTTCTCGATCGCGGCCCAGGACGCCTCCAGGAAGAGCCGGTGCTGCGGGTCCATCGCCACGGCCTCGCGGGGCGAGATGCCGAAGAACCGCGGGTCGAACAGGTCGACCCGCCGCAGGAACCCGCCGTGCTTCGCTCGGGTCCGGAACGCGCCGGGCTCCGGGTCCCCGTACAGCCGGCGCCAGTCCCAGCGGTCGGCCGGGATCTCCCCCACCAGGTCGTCGCCCGCGGCCAGGTGCTGCCAGAACTCGTCGAGGTCGTCGGAGCCGGGCAGCAGGCCGGCCATGCCGACGATCGCGACGGCGACGGGTTCGCCGCCGTGCGGCGCGGGGGCGGACGGCGACGCGGCGGGGGCGGAGGCGGGCGACGGCACGGGGGCGGACGGCGACGCGGCGGCGACCGGCGCCGGGGCGGGGGCGGTCAGGCGGGCCGCGAGGGCGGGCCCGTGCCCGCGCAGGACGCGCTCGACGAGGTCGTGCGCGGTGGCCGCTCCGAAGAACGAGGCCGGGGTCAGGTCGAGGTCCCAGAGCGCGTTCACCCGGTGGCTCAGTCTCGTGTACATGATCGAGTCGAAGCCGTAGCGGCTGAGCTGCTCGTCCGGCGCCAGCTCGCCCGGCCGGACCCCGGCCACCTGGCGCACCAGGGCCAGCAGTTCGTCCGCGGCGGCCGCGCGCCATTCCCCGCCCGCCCCTGCGCCGGGGGCGGGTTCGGGCTCCGCGCCTCCGGTCGCCGCGCCGATGCGGGCGAGGAAGTCGTCCGTGCCCGAGACCACTGCCACCTGAACCTCCTGTCGGCCGAGCACCTGGCCCAGCGCGTCGAACCCCGCCTGCGGGGTGAGCGGACGGACGCCCGCGGCGGCCAGCCGGTCGCGGTGGCGTTCGGTGAGCGCGGAGCCGGACCAGGCGCCCCAGTTGACGACACGCACGGGGTAGGGAAGCCGGGCGGCGAGGTCCCGCCCGATGGCGTCCTGGGCGGTGCACCCGGCGGCGTAGGCGGCCTGTCCGGGGTTGCCGAGGAAGGACTGGACGGACGAGAACACCGCGAGGAAGTCCAGCCGCCGGTCGCCCAGCGCCTCCGCGAGCGCCGCGGTGGTGCGGCTCTTCGCCGCCATGACGCGGGCGAACCAGTCCTCGTCCATGGCGGCGAGCGACCGGTCCCCCGGCACGGTCACCGAGTGCACCACCCCGTGCACGGCGCCCGCCCGGTCCAGGACGGCCCGCAGGGCGGCCGGGTCGGCGGCGTCGGCCGCCTCGACCCGGACCAGGTCCCCCGAGGGATCGATGGCCCTGATCCGGGCGGCCCTGGCCGGGTCCGGTGCGGACCGCCCGACGAGGACGGTGCGTGCCCGGTGCCGCCGGACGAGGTGTTCGGCCATGTCCAGGCCCACGTCGCCGGTCCCGCCGACGAGGACGTACGTGCCGCCGTCGCGGAACACGGGAGCGGCGGGTCCACCGGCGTCCAGGGGCCGCAGGACCTGCCGGTGCCAGACGCCCGCGCGCAGCGCGTAGTCGCCGGGGGCGGTGAAGGGGACGGCGGCGGGGTCGTCCGGGCCGGTGTCGACGGTGGTGACGCGCCAGCGCTCGCACTCGTGCCGCAGTGACCGGGCCAGGCCCAGCGCCCCGGCGGCGGACGGGTCGGCGGGCGCGCCGCGCACGCCCAGCGCGTCGCGGGTGATGACGGTCAGCGCGAGTTCACCGGCCGCGCCGGGCCGCTCCTGGAGGTGCCGGACGACGCGGAAGAGGGCCCGGACCCCGGCCTCGCCCCCCTGGACCTCGGCGTGAACCGCGCCGGGCGTGGGCAGCGCGTCCAGGCTTGTGCCGTCGACGCGGTGGACCTCGGCCCCGGCGAGGTGGCGGGGGGCGCGGCCGAGGACCCAGACGGGGCCGGCGACCGCCCCGAGACCGGCCGGGGCGGCGACCGGTTCCCAGCGCGGGGCGTACATCCCCGGCGGGGCGGGGGGCGCGGGCTCGGCCGCCGGTGCGGGAGGCGGAGGCGCGGGCTCCGCCGCCGGTCGGGTGGCGGACAGCGAGAACCGCGCGGACGGCCCGGCGGTGGCGGGCTCCGTCGCCGGTACGGAGCCGGAAGGCGCGGGCTCCGCCGCCGGCCCGGACGCGGGACCGACCCAGCACCGGCGGCGCTCGAAGGGGTAGGTGGGCAGGGGGATCAACACACCGCCCTCCGGCCACGCGACGTCCTCCCCCGACACCCAGCGGTCGGCGGGAGCCGGACCGCCGGCCCGCGCCAGGGCGGGGTGGTCGGCCCCCTCGGCGGCGGCGGTCAGCGCGGCGGCGAGGGTGTCGCGGTCACCGGCGGTCACCGCGAGCCGTTCGGCCATGGCGTCCCGGCCGTGCTGGAGCGTGTGCGCCATGTCGGCCAGGTCGGGGACCCGGTCCACGGCGGCGCGCAGTGCGGCGGCGTACCGGAGCAGGGCCTGCGGGGTGCGCGCGGAGAGCGGGAAGACCCAGGGGCCCGTCGGCCGGGGGACCGCCGGGGCGGGCCCGGCCTCCTCCAGCACGACGTGCGCGTTGACGCCGCCGTAGCCGAAGGAGCTGACGCCGGCGCACCGCCGCCGGCCGGCCGGGCGCGGCCACGGGCGGGCCGTGCGCAGCAGGTGGAACGGGCTGCCGTCCAGGCGCAGATGGGGGTTGGGCGTGTCGAGGCCGGCCACCGGCGGCAGCACGCCGTGTTCCAGGGCGAGCAGGGTCTTGAGCACTCCCGCGATGCCCGCCGCCGACTCCAGGTGGCCGATGTTGGCCTTGACCGCGCCGAGGCCGCAGTACGGCTCGGTCGGGCGGGGGGCGCCCCGCCGGTCCAGCAGCGTGTCGAAGGCGAGCCGCAGGCCGTTGACCTCGACGGGGTCGCCGAGTTCGGTGCCGGTGCCGTGGGTCTCGATGTGGCCGACGTCCGCCGGGTCGACCCCGGCGCGCTCGTACGCCGTCGCGATCATGGCGGCCTGGGCGGCCGGGTTGGGGGCGGTCAGCGAACGGGAGCGGCCGCCGTGGTTGACGGCCGAGCCGCGCAGCCAGGCCCGGACGCGGTGGCGGCGGGCCCGGTCCGCGCCGGTCAGCACGACGAAGCCGTACCCCTCCGAGCGGACGAACCCGTCGGCTCGGGCGTCGAAGCTGCGGCACCGCCCGGTCGGGCTCAGCATTCCGGTGGCGCTGAGCAGGTGGTGGTCGCCGGGGGTCAGGACGAGGTTGACGCCGCCGGCGACGGCGATGTCGCACTCGCCCGAGCGGAGGGACTCGGCGGCCCGGTGGAGGGCGACCAGGGAGCTGGAGCAGCCGGTGTTGACCGGTTCGCTCGGGCCGCGCAGGTCCAGCAGGTAGGAGATCCGGTTGACGAGGATGGAGTGGGTGGTGGCGGTGGCCGCGTGGGCGTCGGCCGGCACGCGGGCGGCCCGGCGCACCTCGTCGTAGTCGTGCGAGCCGGCTCCGATGAACAGTCCGACGTCCGTGCCCGCGAGCGCGCCCGGCGCGAGTCCGGCGTCCTCCAGCGCCGCCCACACGCCCTCCAACGCCAGCCGCTGCTGCGGGTCCATGCCGTCGGCCTCGTGCGGTGAGACGCCGAAGAACAGGGGGTCGAACCGGTCGACGTCGTGGACGAAACCGCCGCGGCGGGCGTGCACCCCCGCGGGGAGCGTGCCGGGGTCCCACCGGTCGGCGGGCGCTTCGGTCACCAGGTCGTCGCCCGCCACCAGGTGCCGCCAGAACGCGTCCAGGTCGCGGCTGGCGGGCATCCGTCCGCTCATCCCGACGACGGCGACGCCCTCGGGAGGCGTGGCGCGCTCGGGAAGCGTGGCGCGCTCGGGAGGGGCGGGCGGGGGCGCGTCCTGGGCCGAGGGGCCGGGGGCGGTGGGCTCCGTGCGGTCGGGAGGCGGGGCGGCGCCCTCCTGTCGGAGCCGGTCGGCCAGGGCGCGCAGGGTGGGCGTCTCGTAGAAGAGGGCCGGGGTCACGTCCAGGCCGAGCTCCTCGTTCAGCCGGGTCGCGAGCAGGCTGTAGCTCACGGAGTCGAAGCCGTAGTCCCCGATCGGCCGGTCGGGGTCGAGGTCGGCCGCCGGGATGCCGGAGGCGTCCGACGCCAGGGCCGCCAGCGCGGCGGCGAAGTCCGTGGCGGGGTCTGCGGCCGCGGCGGTGGCCGCGACGACGTGCTGGAAGTTGCGGGTGGTCTCGTCGGGAGCGGGCAGGGCGGCCACCGCGGCGAAGCCCGCGTCGGTGAGCAGCCGGTTCCAGCCGGGCACGTCCAGCAGGGGTGATCCGGGCAGGCGCCGGTCGGTGTCGGCGTGGGCCCACCAGCCGTCGAAGAGCCCGTAGGTGACCGTGGCCGGCAGGGTGACGGTGGTCAGCTCGTTCAGCAGGAGTTCGCCCCCGTGGCGGAGGACCGTGCGCAGGTGCCGCACGGCGCGTTCCAGGTCCGGGGCGGCGTGCAGGACGTTGGCGCCGACCACGAGGTCGAAGCCGCCGGCGGGGAACCCCTGGGCGACGGGGTCGGCGTCCAGGTCGAGGCGTCGGAAGCGCACGAAGGGGTGCCGCGCGCCGAACGTCCGCCTGCCGTGGGCGAGGAAGGCGGCCGAGAGGTCGGTGTACCAGTACTCCACCCGCTCGCCGTACGGGTCCAGGGCGTCCAGCAGACCGGCGGAGGTGCCGCCGGTGCCCGCCCCGACCTCGAGGACCCGGACGGTCCGCTCGCCCCGCGGGTCGGCGAGGCGGCGGCGCACGTGGTCGAGGAGGCGTTGGGTGAGCAGGCCGTTGTAGAGGTCGCTGATGGCGTTGGACCGGTAGACGCGCTCCATGAGGGAGGTGCCCGACGCGGGGAACAGCAGGTCGGTGGCGAGGAGTTCGCCGCGCAGCAGCCGGGGGTAGTGCTCCAGGCACAGGGCCAGCAGCCGGACGAAGACCTCGGCCCGCGGGTGCGCTCCGGCGAGTTCCCCGAGCCGGTCCAGGTGCCCCCCGGCGCGCGCCTCGGCCAGTGCGTCCGGGGCGGGGAGGTGGCGTCCGCCGCGGACCTCGGTCAGCCCGAGCCGGCGGAGCACGTCCAGCAGGGTGCGCAGCAGGCGGTCGTAGCGGGGGGTGAGCCCGATGCGGCGGGCGATCTCGTCGGCGTCCGGGTCCGGTCCCCGCCACGCGCCGAGGTCGTCGAGGAGGACCAGGAGGGCGCGGGAGGCGTGCTCCGTCATGAGCCGGTCGAGGGCGTGGAACTCGTCCACCACCTGGAGGCCGGCGGCGTCGAGCCGATCGGGCGCGGGGGCGTCGTCGGCGGTCGGCGGCAGCGGGTCGGTCGTGGCGCGCGGCACGGGGGCGGTCGGCGGCACGGACGTGGCGCGCGGCGCGGGGTCCGCCGCCCCGATCCGTGCGCGCAGGTGCGCGGTGCCGGGTGCGACGACCGTCTGGGGGTCCGGGCCGCCCAGGGCGACGGCGAGGGCGGCGAAGCCGGTCTCGGGGGTGAGGGAGTGGAAGCCGGCCGCGGTCAGGCGCGCCCGGTTGGCGTCGTCGGCGACCGCGCCGACCGTGCCCCAGAAGCCCCAGTCGACGGTGCGCACCGGGTAGGGCAGCCGAGCGTCGAGGGCGTGGGCATAGGCGTCCAGGAAGGTGGAGCCGGCGGCGTAGTTCGCCAGACCGGGGTCGCCGGTGAAGGACTGGGTGGAGGAGAAGAAGACCAGGAAGTCGGGGCGGCGGCCGCGCAGGGCGTCGGCCAGGGCCGCCGCGACGCCGGACTTGGCGGCCAGGCTCCGGGCCAGGTCCTCGTCGGTGAGGTTGCGGACCAGCCGGTCGCGCTGGACCAGGGCGGCGTGCACGACGCCGTGCACCGGGCCGACGTCGTCGAGGAGGGCGGCCAGAGCGCGGGCGTCGGTCGCGTCCGCGCTCAGGTAGCGGACCCCGGCGGCGAGTTCGCAACCGGGCGACTCGCGGCGGCCGACGAGGACGACGCGGGCGTCCAGGTCGGCGACCAGGCGGCGGGCCAGGGCCGAGCCGATGCCCCCGCCTCCCCCGACGATGACGTACGTGCCGCCCCGGCGCAGCGGCACGGGGCCGGTGGCGGCCGGGGCGGGCCGCAGGACCTGGGTGTGGCGGACGGTCCCGGTGAAGGCGGCCCGTGTGCCGCGGGGGGCCGGGGAGAGGAGGTCGGCCGACTCGTGGTCCGGGTCGAGGTCGAGGACGGCGACCGACCAACCGGTGTGTTCGTTCTCCAGGACCCGTGCGAAGCCCGCGACCCCGGCCGCGTACGGGTCGGTGACCCGGCGGCCGGGCGGGGCGGCGGCCCCGCTGGTGACGACCGTCCAGTCCAGCTCCCGTACGCCGGACCACTGGCGGGCGTACCGCAGCAGCGTTTTCACCCCGTCCGCCTCGGCACGCGCGACCCGTTCGGCCTCGGTGGGGGCGGGCGGGGTGCGGCCGGTCAGGACGTACACCAGGCGCGGGGTGAGGTCGACCGGCTCGCCCAGGCGGGCGAGGACCGCCCGCGGGTGGCGGGTGGCGAGCCGGGCGGCGAGATCGGCGCGGTCGGCCGCGTGCAGGACGAGCACCGGGCCCGCCGCCGGGTCCGGCGGCGTGAGCCGCGGGGCCGGTTCCCAGACGGGGACGTCGACGGGGGCGGGCGGGTGCGCGGCCGGGGCGGACGCCTGCGGCGACACGGGCTCCCCGGCGGTCGCGGGCTCGCCCCGGTGCGCGGGTCCCACCGGCGGCGGGACGTCGACCCAGCACCGCACGCGGGCGAACGGGTAGAGCGGCAGGGCCACTTTGCGGGCATCACGGCCTCGGTGCAGGGCGTGCCAGTCGGGGGCGGCGCCGTCCGCCCAGGCGCGGGCCAGCTCGTGGGGGTCGGTGGTGCGCACGGCGGTGGCCGAGGGGTGCGCCGCCGTGCCCCGGTGGGCGGCGGGGGCGGGGTCGCCCGCGAGGAAGGCGCGCAGGGCGCGGCGCAGTTCCTCCAGGTCGGAGGCGACCACGGCGAGGCGCTCGGCCATCGGCTCCCTGCCGGTCTGCGTGGTGTACGCGAGGTCCGCGAAGGGGGCGTCCGGCCCGGAGCCCGCGGGCAGGGCCTCGGCGAGGGAGGCGAGCGTGGACCGGGCGTCGACGTGGGGCGCGGCGTCGGGGAAGCGTGCGGCGAGCGCGCGGTTCAGCTTGCGCAGGCCGTCCGCGTCGAGCCCGAGTTCGTCGAGTCCGGCGTGCGGGTCGGCGTCGGGGAGCCCGGCCAGGGCGGCCAGCTCCGCGACCGGGTCCCCCGCGGGCAACCGCGCGTAGCGCTCGGCCAGTTCGCGCAGCGCCTGCGGGGTGCGGGCGGACAGGGTCACGACCTGCGGCCCGGCCGCGGGGGCGTCGGGGACCGCCGGGCGGTCGTACTCCTCGACGATGACGTGGGCGTTGGCCCCGCCCGCGCCGAACGCGCTGATGCCTGCGCGGCGGGGGGCGTCGGCTCCGGGCGGCCAGGGGGCGTTCTCGCGCTGGACGCTGAGCCCCGTGGCGGTCCAGTCGATGTCCGGGTTGGCGGGGTCGGCGTGCAGGGAGGGGACGAGGGTGCGGTGGCGCAGTTGCAGCAGCACCTTCGTCAGGGAGGCGATGCCCGCGGCCGGTTCGAGGTGCCCGATGTTGGACTTGACCGATCCCAGCGCGCGGCGCGCGCCGCCGTAGGCGCGGGTGAGGGCGGCGATCTCCACGGGGTCGCCGAGCGCGGTGCCCGTCCCGTGCGCCTCGACGTAGCCGATCGAGGCGGGGTCGACGTCGGCCCGCTCCAGTGCCCGTCCGACCACGTCGGACTGCGCGGTGGGGTTCGGGACGTAGAAGCCCCCCGCGCGCCCGCCGTGGTTGACCGCGCTGCCCTTGATCACACCGAGGACGCGGTCGCCGTCCTCCAGGGCCCGGTGAAGCGGTTTGAGGACGGCGACCCCGACGCCCTCGCCGGGCACGTAGCCGTCGGCGTCCGCGCCGAAGGCCCGGCAGCGGCCGTCGGCGGAGACGAAGCCGACCTGGCTGAGGTGGAGGTACTTGTACGGGTGGACGATCACGTTGACGCCGCCGGCCAGCGCGGTCTCGCTGTCGCCGTTGCGGAGGCTGTCGCAGGCCAGGTGCAGGGCGGTCAGGGAGGAGGAGCACATGGTGTCCAGGGCCAGGCTGGGGCCGCGCAGGTCGAGGAAGTGGGAGACCCGGTTCGCGACCGCCGAGGAGAAGGAGGTGGGCAGCACCGGAAGCCGGTCCTCCACGCCCTGGCCGAGCATCTGGTACTGGGTGAACATCACTCCGGCGAAGACGCCCACCGGCCGCCCGGCGACATCGGACCGGGTCAGCCCGGCGTCCTCCAGGGCGTGCCAGGAGGTCTGCAGGAACAGTCGCTCCTGCGGGTCCATGGCCTCGGCCTCGCGCGGGGTGACGCGGAAGAAGGCGGGGTCGAACGCGTCGACGCCGTCCAGGAATCCGCCCCACTTGCTGTACGAGCGGCCCGGTGCGCGCCGGGGCGCGTAGAACCCCTCCTCGGCCCACCGCCCCGCCGGTATCCCGGTGACGCAGTCGCGGCCCGCCCGCAGGTTGGTCCAGAACTGGTCGAGGTCGTCGGCCAGGGGGTAGCGGCCGGCCATGCCGATCACGGCGATGTCCTGTGCACGGCCCTGCGCCGGGCCGCGACGGGACGGGGAGGGTTCGGGGGCGGGGGCGGCGCGGGGTGTTTCGGCCGCCCGGCCCGCCTCCACGGCGCCGGGGGCGTCCGGAGCGTGGGACGCGTCCGCGGCGCGGTCCGCCTCGGCGGCGACGGGCGCGTCCGCCGCCATGAGGCCGAGTGCGTGCCGGGCCCGGTCGGGGTCTCCGTGCAGGACGACGACCTCGGCGCCGGTGAGGGCCAGCGTCCGTTCGAAGACGTCCAGGCCCTCGGCGGTCGGCAGCGGGGTCTGGCCCTGGCGGTGGAAGTGGGCCTCGGCCGCCGGGTCCGTGCGCATCCCGCCCTCGGCCCACAGGGGCCAGGCGAGGGAGAGCAGTCCGCGCCGGCGGGCGTAGGCGTCCACGAAGGCGTTGGCGGCCGCGTAGTCGCTCTGCCCGGCGTTGCCGGCGACGCCGGTGACCGAGGAGAACACCGCGAAGAAGTCGAGGTCCAGGTGGCGGGTCGCCTCGTCGAGCAGGACCGTGCCGCGCACCTTGGGCGCCAGGACCGCCGACAGGTCCTCGGCGGACTTCGTCCGGAAGAGGCCGTCGCGCAGGACTCCGGCGGCGTGCACGACCCCGTCGAGCCGGCCGTGCCGTTCGACGACCCGCGCGACCAGGGCCTCCACCTCGGCCCGTACGGTCACGTCGGCGCGCGCGTACGGTCCGGCCATCGGTCCGGGGTCCGGTGTGCGTCCTGCCGACACGGCCGTGGCGCCCCGCTCGGCCAGCCGGGCGGCGATCCCGCGGCCGAGGCCGCCCGCCCCTCCGGTGACCAGGTAGACGCCGCCCCGGCGGATCGGGACCGGGGCGGGGAGTACGGCCTCGCGGTAGCGGCGGACCAGGCGGCCCTCCGGGGCGTGCCGGACCCACGGCTCGGCCGGGTCGGCGCACTCCGCGAGCAGTGCCCCGGCCTCGGGGGCGCCGTCGCACTCGACGGCCGTGATCGCCAGGCTCGGCTGCTCCAGGCGCACCGTGCGGGCGAGCCCGGCCACCGCGGCGGCGACGGGCGGCGGTCCGGCGTGCACGAGCGGGGCCGGGTCGTCCGCGAGGACCCGTGCCAGGGCCAGCACCTCGCAGCAGGCCGTCCGAACGGCGTCGGGCAGGTCCGCGCCGCTCTCCGCCAGGTGCACGACGGCCGCGGGTCGCGCGCCGAGGTCGGCGAGAAGGAGTCGCAGGTCTCCGGTCTCGTGCGGGCGCGCCTCGTACGCGTCGTGCGCGAGCCGCCGGAACGCGGGGCCCCGCCGCACGGTGGTCTGCCCGGGCCGCACCGGCAGGTCGCCGATCACCAGGAGCGTGCCGGCGGGCGGGGGCGCGGCGGGCCGGGGGGCCGGCTGCCAGGCGCCGGTGAGGCAGCGGGTCGCGGCGGGAGGGGCGTCGCGGGGGGCGGCCGGGCGGGGGCTCGGGCCCGCGGGCAGGATCTCCCGGAGGTGGGCGGCCACCGCGTCGACCGTCGGGTGCTCGAACAGCAGGGTCGGGTATAGGCGTACGTCCCAGCGCTCCTCCAACGTGCGCACCAGGGCGAGGAGGTGGGCGGAGTCGAGCCCCAGGTCGTAGAAGGCGCGGTCGGGGTCCACGGCCAGTGCGGGGTCGCCGGCGGTCCGGCGGACCAGTTCGACGATCTCGGCCCGCAGGTCGGCCGGTTCGCCGGTCGCGCGTCCGGCGGGGCGGCCCGCCGGGGCGGTCGCCGTCACCGGCGGCTGCTCGTCGGTGAGCCGGGTGATGGCCGCCGCGGAGCGGACCCGCTTGAACGTCAGGCCGGTGAAGCGGGCGGCGGCCTCCCCGGCCGCGTCGTACAGGTCGATGTCGGCCTTCACCACGTCGTCGCCCGTGGCGGGGCGCAGGGCCAGGTCGACGGTGCAGGTGTCGCCCAGGGTGCGGGACGCGCGGAAGGAGGCGATGTGCAGGGGGATGAGGGGGCGTCCGTCGGCGTCGGAGCCGTCGAAGGCGAGCGCGTACGCCTGCATGGTCGCCCCGTCGAGGAGGGCGGGGTGCAGCAGGAAGTCGTCCACCGCGGACCTGGCCTCGTCGCCCAGCGCGAGGGTGGACCGCACCCGCTCGGCCGTGGCCACCAGGGTGCCGGTGCAGCGCATGAACGCCCGGTGCTCGACGCCGGCCGCGCGTCCGGTCGCGTAGACCTCGCCGACGTCGCGCGGGGCGCCGGGCTCCACCGGCTCGGGGGATCCGTGGAGCGGGGGCAGGCCGGTGCGCAGGGTGGCCCGCAGGTGGGTGGTCTCCGCGTCGTCGAGGGGGGCGCCGTCGTGCGTGCGGCGGCTGGTCACCGTGGTCCGGTAGCCGGTCTCCTCCGGTTCGAGCGCGACGGCCAGTTCGCGGTCGTAGGCGTCCGTGGTCACCACCGGCCGGACGAACAGCACGTCGCTGAGTTCGCTCTCCTCGGGCGGGATGCCGCGGGCGGCGAGCAGGCGGCAGACCACGTCGAGGAGGGTCACGCCCGGCAGGGTGCGGACGCCGTGCACCCGGTGGTCGTCGACGATCGGGTGGTCCCGCTTCAGGTGCAGGACGCAGCGAACGGGCCGTCGGTGCACGTGTTCCCTCCCGGGGGTCGGTGGTGCGGCGGGGCGGGCTCGGGCGGCTCCAGGGGCGGCGGGGTGTCACGGGGCGGGCGGGGGTCAGGTCAGGATCAGGTCGAGCCGGGCCGTGCGGGCGGGGGCGGGGGCCGTGGCGGGCGGGTCCCGCCAGAACCGCGCGCGTCGGTAGACGGGCGGGGGCAGCGGGGGCCGGCCGGGTTCGCCGGGCGTGCCGGGCCCCAGGACGACATGGGCGTTGGTGCCGCCGAAGCCGAACGCGCTGACGGCCGCCCGGCTGCCCGGGGGCAGTTCGGTGACCCGCGTGACCGGGAAGAAGGGCGACTGGTCGAACGCGAAGCGGGGGTTGGGCCGGCGGCAGTGCAGGGTGGGCACGAGCAGGCCGTGCCGCAGGGTCTGGACGGCCTTGATGAGCCCGGCCACACCGGCGGCGCTGAGCAGGTGGCCCGTGTTGCTCTTGAGGCTGCCGATGCCGCAGTAGCCGCGGTCGTCGGTGTGGGTCCGGTGCACGGCCGTCAGCGCCTGGAGTTCGATCGGGTCGCCGATCATGGTGCCGGTGCCGTGGGCCTCCACGTATCCGATGGTGCGGGCGTCGATCCCGGCGCGGTCCAGCACTCCGGAGACCAGCAGCCGCTGGGCGCGGCCGCTGGGCGTGGTGTGCCCCATGGTCCGGCCGTCGTTGTTGACGCCGGACGCCTCGATCACCGCGAGCACCCGGTCGCCGTCGCGGTGGGCGTCGTCGAGGCGTTTGAGGAGGACCATCCCGGCGCCCTCGCCCGGTACGAGGCCGTCGGCGGACTCGTCGAAGGCGCGGCACCGGCCGCTGGGCGACAGGGCCCGGCCCGCGGTGAGCATGAGGTAGGGCTCCTCGTCGAACAGCAGGTCCACTCCCCCGGCCAGCGCCATGGACGTCTCGCCGCAGGCGAGGCTCTGCGCCGCGAGGTGGAGGGTCACCAGGGAGGACGAACAGGCGCTGTCGACCACGAGGTTGGGGCCCGTCACGTCGAGGAAGTGCGAGATGTGCGCGGCGACGAAGTTCTGGTTGACGCCCGCGAGGTACGGCCGGGCCGGCGGCTGCAGATGGGCGCGGTGGTTCCCGGTGCGGGTCCCGACGAAGACCCCGACGGGCCTGCCCCGCACCTCGTCCTCGTGGTAGCCGGCGTCCCGCAGGCACTCCACGGACACCTCCAGCGCCTTGCGCGCCAACGGGTCCAGGTGGCGGGCCTGCTCCTCGTCGAAGCCGAAGAACTCCGGGTCGAACAGGGCGGCGTCGTCCAGGAATCCGCCCCATCTGCTCTGGCTGCGTCCCGGACCGCCGTCCGGGTCGTAGAGGGCGCCGACGTCCCAGCGGTCGGCCGGCACCTCGGTGACCAGGTCGCGCCCGGCCAGCAGGTTCTGCCACAACTGCCCGGCGTCGGCCGCGCCCGGCAGCCGGCAGCCGATGCCGATCACGGCGATGGGCGTGGGCCCGCGGTCCGGGGCCGCCTGCGGGGCGGCGGCGGTCGCCGTGCGGGCGTCCGGCCGGGGCGCGGGGGCCTCCGGGTCGCCGTCCGGACCGGTGGTCCGCCGGTCGGCGGGGGGCGGTGGGGGTGCGGAGGGCTCCGCCGGTGCGGCGAGCGCCGCGGCGAGAGCGGCCAGGGTGGGTTGTTCCTGGAGGAGGCTCGGGTCGACCGCGCGGTCGAGTTCGGCCTCCAGCTCCCGGACGAGTTCGACCATCAGGAGGGAGTCCACTCCGATGTCGCCGAGAACGGTGCCGGGCCCCAGCAGGGCCGGCTCGACGCGGGTCGTCCGGGCCACCAGGTCGATGAGCCGGTCGAGGTCCACCGGCGCGCCGGCCGGCGCGGGGCGGGGCGTGGAGTCGGCCGCCGCTCGGCGGGCGGGCGGCGGTCGGGGCGGCTCGGGGGCGAGGAGCAGTTCGTCCGTCCGCGGAGGGACGCCGTCCGCGCGGCGGGGCAGGAGCACGGGCGTGCCGGGCACGCGCAGAGCGAGGTCGAGCAGGTCCAGGGCGTCGTCCGCGTCGAGGTCGGGGAGGCCCAGCGCGCCGCCCGCGCTGGTGCGGTCGAGGCCCATCCCCACGCCCCGCCACAGCGGCCAGCGCACGGAGCGGACCACGCGGCCCCCGTCCCCGTCGTGGGCGGCGGCGAAGTCGTCGAGGGCGGTGTTGGCGGCCGCGTAGTCGAGGTGGCCGGCGGCGAGCCGGGGGACGGCTCCGGCCACCGAGGAGAACAGCACCAGCAGGCGCGGCGGTTCGCTGCCGAAGGCCGACCACAGGACGTGGAGGGCGTCGGTCTTGGGGCGCAGCACCCGAGCGATGTCGGCCGCCGAGCGGGCGAGGAAGGACGTGGGCGGGTCCATGACCCCCGCGCAGTGGAACACGGCGTCGATGCTCCCGGCCTCCTTCCTGACCCGGCCGATCAGCCGGCGCAGGGAGGTCACCTCGTCGAGCGCGTGGGTCCGGACGGTGAGGGTGACGCCCCGTTCGACCAGGGCGAGCAGGGCCGTGAGCCGCTGCCGCAGGGCCCGGTCGGCGCCGGGGGCGGCGGCGAGGGTGGCCCACTGGTTGCGCACCGGCATCCGGGAGCGGCCGACGAGCACGATGTGCCGGGCCCCGCGGTCGGCCAGCCGGGCCGCCAGGCGCAGGCCGATGCCGCCGAGGCCGCCCGTGATCAGCACCGCGCCCCGGCCCAGGCCGGCGAGCGGGTCGTCGGTGGTGGGGGCGGGCGCGCGGGCGGCCACCGCGCGGCGGCGGCGGGCGCCGTCGTAGCGGATCTCCGTCTCGCGGTCGGAGGCGGCCGTCTCGGCGCGGACGGCGGCGGCCAGGTCGCCGGCCGTGCCGTCGACCCGCACGGTCCGCCCGTGGAGCGCGGGGAACTCCCCGGACAGGGACCGGTAGAAGCCGGCGACCGCGGAGCGCTCGGGGCCGCTGACGTGCACGCAGCGCAGGCCGGTACGGGGGTTGGCGGCGAGCACCCGTTGCAGCAGGGCGATCCGTTCGGCGGTCCGGGCGCCGGGCGCGGACCGGTCGACCAGGTCGACGATCCCGGCCAGGCCGTTCACCTCGGGCGCGGGGTCTCCGGGAACGTGGGGGACGGCGTGTCGGCCGAGCACGGCACGGGCGAGCGCGGGGTCGGTGGCGACCACCAGGAACCGGCCGTCCGCGGTTCCGTCCGGGGCGGGCGCGTCCTCCCAGGCCGTGGTGAGGAAGTCGGCGGCGGGAGCGGGCACGGGGTCGGGGGCGGCCCAGTGCTGGTCGCGGCTGAACGGGTAGGTCGGCAGGGAGACCGGCGGGGGCTGGGGCGCCGCGGGGTGGGCGGCCGCCGCCGGCGGCTCGGGGGGACCGGCCGGTTCCGGCGGGGCCGCCGCCGGTCCGCCGTCGAGCACCGAGGAGAGCCCCGCGGCCAACTCGTCCAGGTCCGCCGCCCGCACGGCGACGCGGTGCGCGAGGGCGGCGCGGCCGGTCCGCAGGGTCCGGGCGATCGAGGCCAGCGGCGGGGGGTCGGGCGAGCGGACCACGTCCAGCAGGTCGGCCACGGCCTGCCGCAGGGCCTGCGGGGTGCGGGCGGAGAGGGGCACGGTCAGGGGGCCGGGCGGGGGCTCGTCCGGCGCCCGGACCGGCGGGGGCTCCTCCAGGACGACGTGCGCGTTGGTGCCGCCCATACCGAAGGAGCTGACGCCCGCCCGGCGCGGGCCGCCGCCCGCGGGCGGTTCCCAGGCGGCGCGTCGGAGTTGGAGCCGCAGGGGGCTGCCCTCGGTCCTGATCATCCGGTTGGGCCGGCGCACGTTGCGGCCGGCGGGCAGGGTGCGGTGGCGCAGGGCCAGGATCACCTTGATCATTCCGGCGACGCCGGCGGCCGCCTCCAGGTGGCCGATGCTGGTCTTGACCGATCCGACGCCGCAGTGCGGTTCCTCCGGCGGCGGGTGCCCCCAGCTCTCGTACAGCCGGCGGAAGGCCGTGACCATGCCGGATACCTCGATCGGGTCGCCCAGGCGGGTGCCGGTGCCGTGGGCCTCCAGATAGCCGACGGTCGCCGGGTCGATCCCGGCCTCGGTGTACGCGGCGACCAGCAGGTCGGCCTGGGCGTCCGGGTTGGGCGCGGTGAACGAGCGTGCGCGGCCCCCGTGGTTGACGGCCGCGCCGCGGATCACCGCGTGCACCCGGTCCCCGTCGGCCAGCGCCCGGTCCAGCGGTTTGAGCAGCAGCGCGCAGACGCCCTCGCCCCGGACGTAGCCGTCGGCGTCGTCGTCGAAGGTGTGGCAGCGGCCGCGCGGGCTGAGGACGCCGGTGCGGTGGTAGGCCCGGTGGCGGGCGGGGTCGCACAGGACGTTCACCCCGCCGGCGAAGGCCAGTTCGCACGCGTCGGCGCGCAGCGCCGCGACGGCCTGGGCGACGGCCACCAGGGAGGAGGAGCACAGGGTGTCGACGGCGACGCTGGGTCCGCGCAGCCCGAGGGCGTAGGACACCCGGTTGGCCACCAGGGACGGGGAGACCGCCACGCTCAGGTGCGGCTCGTCGGCGTCGGCGTGCTCGGCGAGGACGGCGGCGTAGTCGGAGTGGCACACGCCCGCGTAGACGCCCGTGCGGGTGCCGGCCAGGGATGTCGGGTCCACCCCCGCGTCCTCGGCGGTGGCCCAGGCGACCTCCAGGAGGAGTCGCTGCTGAGGGTCCATCAGGGCGGCCTCGCGCGGGCTGACGGAGAAGAAGTCGTGGTCGAACCGGCGGATGTCGTCGAGCAGCGCCGCCCTGGGGACCGGTCCGGGGTGGGCGGCGGTGTCCCAGCGGTCCTGCGGGATGTCGCGGACGGCGTCCTCGTCGCGGCCGAGCAGGTCCCACAGGTCGTCGACCCCCGGAGCGCCGGGGAACCGGCCCGCCATGCCGATGACCGCGATGGGCGCGTCCGCGCGGGACGGCGGGGCGGGGCGGGGCGGCGGCGACGCGCCGGAGGCCGGGGGCCCGGCGGCCGCCCGCGCCCCGCGCACCACCTCCGCCATCGCGGCGACGGTGAACGACTGGAACATCGCGCCGGGGTCGATCTCCAGCCCGAACTCCTCCCCGGCCCGGACGACGGCCTCCGACAGCGAGAGGCTGTCCAGTCCGCGCGGGCGCAGGTCGTCGTCGGGGCCCAGTGATCCGGCCGGTTCCTCGAGGACGCTCTCGAACAGCGTCAGGAGCCGTGGTACGAGGTCGTCGGGGAGCGGCGGACGCGCCGGCGGGGCGGGGAGCCGGGCCGGGCCCGGTCCGGGCGTCGAAGGCCGGGCGGCCGGGACCCGCTCCCGGCCGAGGGCGGCGAAGGCGGCGGGGCGGAGGAGGCGTTTGACGGTGGTGAGGCGGGCCAGGGGCCTGCCGTCGCGTTCCCGCAGCAGGAACGAGGTCAGGGTGACGCGGTCGTCCGCTTCCCGGCGGCACGCGTCCAGGCGGTAGCGGACCGCGTCGTCGAGGTCGCAGTTGCCGAGGTAGACGATGTCCCGGCTGAGGGTGACCGCGTCGACGGCCCATTCCGCGTCGGGCGCGAGCGACTGCGCGTAGCGGCGTTCCGCCCGGTCGTTG
Organism: Streptomyces sp. NPDC041970; assembly: GCF_055588985.1. Taxonomy (NCBI): domain Bacteria; kingdom Bacillati; phylum Actinomycetota; class Actinomycetes; order Kitasatosporales; family Streptomycetaceae; genus Streptomyces; species Streptomyces sp. NPDC041970. The sequence goes on along the minus strand of NZ_JBVJCD010000006.1, from coordinate 35,833 downwards.
ATGTGCGGGTACGAGGCGAAGTACAGCAGTCCGGCCGCGTTCACGTCCGCGAAGGGGTTGAGCTCGCACGTCTCCCCGTACAGCCCCGGCCCCTCGGGCACGGGCACGGCCCCGGCGCGGGAGTCGCGGTGGAAGGCGAGGTGCCCGGCGGTGGGCGGCGACGCCGGGGCGGGGCCCTGGTGGTGCGGGGCGCCGGGGGTGAGCCAGTTCCCGGCGCCGCGGCGGACGAAGACGGAGAGCAGCCGGACGTCCACGTGCGCGCCCGCCGTGGCGAACCGGACGTCACCGGCGAAGGCGTGGTCGTCGATCCTGGTCAGCGCTCCGGCCAACTCCCCCTCGTCGTGCTCCTCGAAGGACCGCAGGGAGTCGGAGGCGGTGAGCCGGACGCGGACGAAGGCGGGCAGCAACCGGGTGCCGTCGGCGGCGGCGAGTCGGGCCACGGGGCGTTGGAAGTGCTCGCCGAGGAGCGACCAGTGGAGGTCGCCGGCCTCGCGCAGCAACCAGTTCTCGGACAGGCCGCCGACGGAGAGCGTGGGCAGCCCCAGGACGACGGGCCGGTTCAGCATCCGGGCGTCCCCCCTGGGGCGGCGGGGCCGCGCCTGCCGCCGTCCGGGCGCACCCGTGGCGAACGCCGGAACCGCGTCATCACGTCCTCCTCGCGTGCCCTGTCGTCGCATCCGGGCGGAGTCCGGTGATCTCCGCCGGTCGTGCACGTACTTGAAGGAATTGTGGTCGCGCGGCGGGATTCCCCTGCCGCGGAGCGAAATGCGCTCCGGCACGCACAGCACACTGGTCGATCACCAGCGCGACCGCAAGACAGCAATGCGTTTTTGACGAGAACGACGACAACACAGAACCCTCGCTCCCGTCCAGGGCCGCCCGCTCTGTGCACGTGGGGCGGCCGGAGGCGGGCGGCGGGGACCGGCCAGGGCGTCGGCGGAACTGTCCGGAACTATTCGCGCGGGCTGCTGGAAATCGAATACCCCCCTTCGCCATAAACACTGGAGCGCTCACGAGCGGCGGAAAGCGCGATCATGCACCGGGACCGCGCCGCCGATTGCCGGGAGAAGCGCCGCGCGCCGCCAGAAGTAAAAGAAACGCAATATCTCACGGCTCCGGAAAAGGGCCTTCCCCGCGCGATCGGAGGGGCGGAGGCGAGCGCGCCGCGGCGCCCCGCGCGGGCGGTGCGGGGCGCGGCTCCGGGCCGGGCCGACCCGTTTCGGATACACCCTCCCATTGGGATACAGTCTCGTATCCGAACGACTCGTCAAGGGGGCGATCTTCATGGCCAAGCGGCTCAGCCGGCAGGAGAGCCGGGAACTGACCCGTGAGCGGTTGCTGGAGTCGGCGGCCGAGCTCTTCGCCCAGCAGGGCGTCAGCGGCACGTCGGTCGAGCAGATCGTCGAGGGTGCCGGGTACACCCGCGGCGCGTTCTACGGCAACTTCGACGGCAAGCACGAACTCGTCCTGGCCCTGCTGGAGAAGCGCACCCAGCACGAACTGGAGGAGTTGCAGGCGATGACCCTGCGGGCCGGGACCTTCGACGAACTCCTCGGGCGCCTGCGCTCCTGGCATCGGCGGCGCGACGAGAACCTGGTGAGCTGGCTCGCCCTGCGCACCGAACTCTGGCTGTACGGGCTGCGCGACCCGGAGCTGCTGCCGGTGCTGGCCGAGCGGGAACGCCGCTCGCGGGCGGCCCTCGCCCAGGGGCTGGCCGAGGGCTTCGCCGCGCGGGGGGTGGCTCCGCCGGCCCCGGTGGAGCTGCTGGGTTTGATCGTCCACGCGCTGGACGACGGACTGTCCGTGCAACGCGTGCTGGCCCCGGACGACAGCACCCAGGACACGCTCGTGGACGTGGTGGAGCTGCTGATGAAGTCGTGGGCCGCCCTGGCCCAGAGCACCCCGCCCGCGGCGGAGGCCGACGCCTCCGCCGGGGAGCCCGCGCGATGACCGCCGCCGCGGCGCAGACCCGCCGCCCCTCCCGCGCCAGGCCGGCCACGGCCCGGCGCGCCTTATCAGAGAACCTGGAGAACCCGTCATGAGCAAGGCAGGACAGACGGACCGTCCGGCGTCCGCCGGACCGCCCGTCGTCCCCGACGCACCGCCCGCGCCGCACCCGAAACGGTGGCTCGCGCTGGGCGTCCTGCTGGTCGCCACCTTCATGGACCTGCTCGACGCCAACATCATCACGGTGGCGATCCCCAGCATCCAGCAGGATCTGGGCGCGTCCGCCGTCGCCATCCAGGCGATGACGGCCGGCTACACGCTGAGCTTCGCGGTCCTGCTGATCACCGGCGGCCGACTCGGCGACATCTTCGGCCGCAAGCGGATGTTCCTCGTCGGCGTCGGCGCGTTCATCGTCGCCTCCGCCCTGTGCGCCGCGGCGCCGAGCACCGAGCTGCTGGTCGTCGCGCGCGTGCTGCAGGGCCTCGCGGCCGCGGTCATGGTGCCGCAGGTGCTGGCGATCATCCACGTCAGCTTCGCTCCGCAGGAGATCGGACGGGTCGTCAGCCTGTACGCGAGCATGATCGGCCTGGCCATCGTCTCCGGCCCGCTCCTCGGTGGCGCGCTGGTCGAGTGGAGCCCTCTGGACCTCGGCTGGCGCAGCATCTTCGTGGTCAACCTGCCGGTGGGCGTGGCGGCCCTGATCGGCGCGTGGAAGTGGATGCAGGAGTCCAGCTCCCCGCACGCCAAGCGGCTGGACATCGGCGGCATGACGCTGGTGATCGCCGGGCTGCTGCTGCTCATGCTGCCCCTGACGCTCGGCCGTGAACTCGACTGGCCGCTCTGGAGCATCGCCTCCCTCGCCCTCGCGCTCCCCGTCCTGGCCCTGTTCGTGGCGTACGAACGCGTCAAGACCCGCAAGGACGGCTCACCGCTGGTGACCCTGTCCCTGTTCAAGGTCCGCGCGTTCGGCGCGGGCATCGGCGTGCAACTGCTCTTCAGCGCCATCCCGGCGGGCTTCTTCCTCAGTTGGACGCTGTACCTCCAGGGGGGCCTGGGCTGGTCCGCGCTGCACACCGGTCTGACCGCGATCCCGTTCTCGCTCTGCGTCCCGATCGTCGGCGGCCTCGCCGTGCGCAAGCTCTCCCCCGCCTACGGCCGGTACTGCCTGCTGGCCGGTGCGCTGATGATGCTGGCGGGCATCGCCTCGTACGCCTGGGCGGCCCAGGCGGCGGGCACGGACATCACCTCGTGGCACGCCGTCCCGTCGATGCTGCTGCTCGGCTCCGGCATGGGCCTGCTGATGCCCCCGCTGACCGCGCTGGTGCTCAGGGAGGTCCAGCCGCAGGAGGCCGGCGCCGCCTCGGGCATCATCAACGCGACCGGGCAGCTCGGCGCCGCCCTCGGCGTGGCGGTCATCGGCGGTCTGTTCTTCTCCGCGCTGGCCGGCAACGTCGCCTCCCAGGCCGACCAGGTCGTACGGGCCTCCCAGGTGGCGCCGGAGCAGCGGGCCGCGGTGCGGACCTGTGCGACGGACGCGCTCAGCCAGGACGACCTGGCCGAGGTGCCGGGCAGTTGCGCCGCGCTCGTCCGGGAGACCGGGCCCGGCGGCCGGGACACCGTCACGGCCGCGCTCGACGAGATCCGGGGCCGGACGTTCGTCTCCGCGTACGGCGAGGCGCTGTACTGGACGGCCGGGGCCCTCGTCCCGGTCGCGGGGCTGCTGTTCCTGCTGCCGCACCACCGGGTACGACGGGAGGGGGCCACGGCGGTCCCCCAGCAAGCACGATCGGAGAGCCAGTCATGAGCGGCAGGACCTACCAGGTCATGACCCACGGCAAGTTCGCGCCCCTCGACGACGGGCAGCGCGCGGCGCTGCGCGCCCGTGCCGGGCAGCACGACGTGTTCAGCGCGCGGTTCACCGAGGAGGGCACGGTCACGTACGAGCCCGCCCTGGCGGGGTTCACCTTCCGGGTGCTGATCCCCGCGACCGACGAGGACACCGAGTCGCTGGTCCTCAGGAAGGCCGAGGAGCTGGCCGCGGCCGCCGTGCGGGAGCTGGGCGCGGACTGCCGCGACCTGCGCTCGGTCTCGACCGACCTCACCGCCATCAAGATCCGACGGAAGGGACGCTGATCCCTCGGCCACGGTCCGCCCGGCGCGAGGCGCGGGGCGGACCACCGGAAAGGACGCGAACACGACGATGACACCCGACGAACTCACTCTCCTGCTGTCCGAGCCGCCTGTCCGCCGCGTGTTCTGCGCGGTGGCCCTGGGGGCGTCCACCTCCTCCGAGATCCTGGCCGCCTCCGGGCTCGGCGCGCCGGAGGCCGCTCCGGTCATCGGACGGCTGACGCGGGCCGGGCTCCTCGTCCCCGAGGGGCGCGGCCGACTGGTCCTCGCCGAGGACACGCTCAAGGAGGCGGCGGACGCCGCCGCCCTCCGCCGGGACGAGCAGGCCGCGGCGGAGCAGCCCGATCCCGCGCTGCGCGGCTTCGTCCGCGGCGGCGTCCTCGTGGAACTGCCCACGGACCGGGCGGCCCGCCTCACGGTGCTGCGGCACGTGGCCGGGGCCGCGTTGGAGCCCGGCGCCGCGTACGACGAGCGGGCCGTGACGGACCGGCTCCGCCCGTGGTCCGAGGGCGGTGCGCTGGACGTCGTATCCCTGCGGCGGACACTGGTCGACCTGGGCCTGTTGGACCGGGCGTCCGGGCAGTACCGGCTCGCCGCGGCCTGACCGCCCGGACCCGCGTCACCGCCCGGCCTCCGCGGGGGCCGGGCGGGGCAGCCGTACGGCGTCGAGCACCGCGGCCTGGTACGGGGTCAGGCCCCGCTGCCGGGCCGCGGGCGCGGACAGGGCCGCCCAGTCCGGGTCGCGGCCGCAGGTGTACAGCGCGCCGAGCGAGGAGAGCATCGACCGGCGCTCCGACCGGCGCCGGCCCGAGGGCAGCACCCAGCCCTGCCGCTCGCCGTGTTCGAGCGTCTGCCGCACCGGACTGAGCAGCACGGGGTGGGTGCTGACCTCCACGAAGACCTCGTGCCCGGCCGCGTGGAGGTTCTCCACCGCGCCGGAGAACCGCACCGGCTCGCGGAGGTTGCGCATCCAGTACGCCGCGGAGAGGTCCGTGCCGGACACGGGTTCGGCCGTCACCGTGGAGTACATCGGCAGTCGGGCGGGCGAGGGCCGCAGGCCGCCGAGGGCGGCCCGCACGTCCTCGCGCAACTCCTCGACGTAGGGGCTGTGCGAGGCGACGGTGCCCTGGATCACCCGGCAGTAGACGTCCCGCCGCTCCAGTTCCTCCACGAGCCGGGCCAGCGAGGCGGCGTCGCCCGCGAGGACGGTGGAGCGGGGGCTGTTCTCCCCGGCCACGCTGACGGTCACGCCCCCGGCCTCCGCCGCGGCGCGCGCCTCGGCGGGTGAGAGCTCCACCGTGGCCAGCGCGCCCTTGCCGGTGATCCGGCGCAGGAGGGCGCTGCGCCGGCACGCGACCGTCAGCGCCTGGCGGGTTGTCAGGGCCCCGGCGGTGTGGGCGGCGGCGATCTCCCCCATGCTGTGCCCGACCACGGCGTCGGGACGCACGCCCCAACTGCGCCAGAGCGCTGTGAGGGCGATCTGCAGGGACACCATCGTCGGCTGGAGGACGTCCAGTTCGCCGAGCCGGGTCCGGTCGGCCGCCAGGTGCAGTTGCTCCACGGGCGAGAAACCGGCGAACCCGCGCACCAGTCGGTCGCAGTGGTGCAGCGCGGCGGCGAACACCGGCTCCGCGGCGCTCAGTTCACGACCCATGCCGTGCCACTGGGCGCCCTGCCCGGCGAACACGAACACCAGGCGGGGGCGTCGGGCCGTGACCGCCGCGGGGACGCGTTCCGTCTGCCCGGCGCACTCCTGCGCGAGCCGTTCGGCCAGCTCGGCGTACGACGCGACGGCGAAGGCGGCCCGGTGGGCGCCGGCGGCGGCCGTCGCGGCGTCGTGGCAGTAGCGGGGCAGCGGGGGCAGGGGCCCGCCGGAGCGGATGCGCTCCAGGTGGCCCGCGAGCAGGGCCCGCAGGCCGCCCTCGGTGTCGGCGGCGGCGGCGAACAGCCGGGTGGCGGGCTCGCCCTCGGGGCCGGGGCGGGGCGTCATCGGCGGACGGCGATCTGGTGGCGGTAGCTCTCCATCGGCAGTCCGCTCATCCACGGCACGACGCCGAGCCTGCTCAGCGCCCTGATCACGGGGGGCGGCCGGTAGCTGGCGAACATGCCGCCGAACATCAGGATCTGGCCGTGCGCGGCGATCTGGCGCATCAGCGGGTTCATCCGCTGCCTGGCGAGCATGGACCGGAAGTGGCTGTCCGGGGCCATCCTGCGCCGGACCGCCGCGCGGACCCGCGGGGAGAGGTCGTGGTCGGTGATCCACTCCAGGTGGTCGACCGTGGCGGCCGCCTGCCGCATGGCCGCCAGCCGCTGCCGGGTGAAGACGTCGATGTGGCTCAGGTAGCCGCCGGGACGCAGCACGCGGGCCGCCTCGCGCAGGAAGGCGCGGAGGTCGGGGTAGGTGTGCGAGCTCTCGATGTTGACCAGGACGTCGACCGAGCCGTCCTCGAAGGGGAGGTCCTCGGCGTCGCCCTGGACGAAGCGCAGCGCCTCCCCCCGGGCCAGGGTGGCCGTGGCGCGTGCGACGGCCTTGGGCGACAGGTCGAGGCCGGTCATCCGGGCCTCCGGGAGGAGTCTGGACAGGAAGTTCAGGCCCTCCCCCATGCCGCAGCCGACCTCCAGGATCTCCCGGCCCGCCGGGCCGTCGAGGCCGGAGGGGAGGTCCCGCAGGGCCAGGAAGTACAGTTGCTCGCTGAATCCGTCGGTCCAGGGTTCGCCGAAGCCGGGGGCCCGCGCCCGGATCTCCTCGGCCAGGGCGGCGTCGTACATGCCCCAGTTCCACAGGGCGCCCTTGTCGGACAGGGCTGCCGCCATGTCGTAGATGGCGGAGCTGGCCGTCTTCATGCGGTCGGCCTTCTCCGCGCCGTGCGGGGTGTCGGCCCCGTCCAGGTTGAGGTCGGCGAGGCCGCTGGTGAAGGCGGTCATGACGTCGGGGGTGGAGCTCATCGGGGTCTCCGATCGGCGGGCGGGGTCGGGCCGGCGGCGTCGCCGCGCAACAGGCCGAAGCCGGCGGGCGCGTCGGCGGGGTCGGAGCCGATCCGGAGGGGGCGGTTGTCCGCGTCGACGAACACGACGCGGGGCTCGAACGTCCGGGCGCGCTCCTCGCTCATGGCGGCGTAGGAGATGATGATCACGAGGTCGCCGGGGCTGATCAGCCGGGCGGCGGCCCCGTTGACGCCGATGGTTCCGCTGCCGGCCTCCCCCTCGATGACGTACGTGCTCAGCCGGGCGCCGTTGTCGATGTCGACGACGTCGACCTTCTCGCCGGGCAGCAGGTCGGCGGCGGCCATCAGCGTGGCGTCGACGGTGAGGGAGCCGACGTAGTGCAGGTCGGCCTGGGTCACCGTCGCCCGGTGGATCTTGGACTTGAACATCTCCCGGTACACCGCGTCCTCCCCGTTCACCAGGTCACCGGCAGTGCGCGGACGCCGTAGATGATCATGTCGTCGCGGGTGCGGATCTCCTTCGCCGCCACCGCGAGGCGCAGTCCCGGCAGCCGGGTCAGGAGTGTCGTGAAGGCCACGCGCAGTTCGAGGCGGGCGAGCTGCTGCCCGACGCACTGGTGGACGCCGTGTCCGAAGGCCAGGTGCGGCACGGGTGCGCGGGTGACGTCGAGGGTGTCCGGGTCGGGGCAGAGCGCGGGGTCGCGGTTGGCCGCGGCGAGGGAGAGCGAGACCGCGTCACCGGCGGCCAGTCGGTGCCCGTCGAACTCCACGTCCTCGGCGACCGCCCGGATGGAGCCCGCGTGCACGACGGTGAGGTAGCGCAGGAGCTCCTCCACGGCGTTGGGGACCAGCGCCGGTTCGGCGGCGAGCGCGGCGAACTGGTCGGGGTGCTCCAGCAGGGCGTAGGCCCCGAGGGCGATCATGTTGGCGCTGGTGTCGTAGCCGGCGATCAGGAGCACGCTGCCCACGGTGACGAGTTCCGCGTCGGTCAGCTCGCCGTCGGCCACGAGGGCGCCGAGCAGGTCGTCGCTCGGTTCGGACCTCTTGGCCCGGATCAGCCCGGCCAGCAGTCCGCCGACCGCCTGCCATCCGGCGATGGCCTGCTCGGCGCTGGAGTCCACGGTGAACAGGGCCTTGACGGCGTCGGCGAACTCCTCGCGCTGTCCGACGGGTACGCCGAGCAGTTCGCAGATGGTCGAGGCGGCCATCGGTTCGGCGAAGTCCGTCAGCAGGTCGGCGGGGCGTTCCAGGGCGGTCAGCGCGTCGCAGTGCCGTCCCGCCAGCTCGGTCAGCCGCGGTTCGAGCGTCCGGGTGCGGCGGGCGGAGAACCAGGAGGCGACCTTGCGCCGGTAGCGGGTGTGCTCCGGCGGGTCCATGGCGGTGAACATGCCGGGCGCCACCTCGGTGCGGTCGTCGGCCATGGGCAGCGGGATGGGCGAGCGCAGCGCGTCGCCGCGCGAGCTCATCGCCCGGTGCTCCAGCAGCCGGCGGACCTGGTCGTATCCGGTGACCAGCCAGCCCAGGTGGCCGTCCGGGAAGACCATCCGGGCGACGGGGTGCTCGGCGCGCAACCCGGCGAGACGGGCGGAGGGGGCGAACGGGCAGCCGCCCCGCGTCATCGGCAGGCCCTCCACGACGGGCGTGTTCCCGGTCATCGCTCCTGCCCTTCCCGCGTCGGGGCGTCCGGGGTGAGGTGCACCGGGAACCGCTGCATCGCGAGGAGGTAGCGCGGCGCGATCTCCGCCGGGTCGACGGCGGGCCGCACGTCGGGGAACCGCTCGAACAGCGCGGTGAGGGCCACCTCCGCCTCGATCAGGGCGAGGCCGGCGCCCAGGCAGTAGTGCGCGCCGCGGCCGAAGCCCAGGTGCGGGTTGTGCTCGCGGGTGAGGTCGAGCCGGGCCGGTTCCTCGAAGACGGCGGGGTCGCGGTTGGCCGCGGCCAGCACCACCTGGACGGCTTCGCCGGGCCGCACCACCACGCCGCCGATGCGGACGGGCTCGGTGGCGAAGCGCCGGAAGGCGTGCTTCACGGGCGCGGTGTGCCGCACCAGTTCGGCGACCGCCCGCCCGGCGGCGGCCGGATCGTCCTTGAGCAGCTTCACCTGGTCGGGGTGGTCGAACAGGGTGAACGCGCCGAGGGCGACGAGGTTGCGGACGGTCTCGTGGCCGGCCTGGACCAGGACCATCGCCAGGGCCACGAGTTCGTCGTCGGTGAGGCGGTCGCCGTCCTCGGCGTGGACCCGCACCAGTTCGGAGATGAGGTCGTCGCGGGGGGCGGCCTGGCGTGCCGCGACGAGTTCCCTGGTGATCGCGGCCATGCCCCGTACCGCCGGGGCGAACTGCTCGGGGTCGGGGCGCAGCGCCTGGGCGAGCGTCTCGCTCCAGTCGCGCCACTGCTCCCGGTAGCCCTCGTCGACGCCGAGCAGTTCGCAGATGACGATGATGGCCAGCGGATGCGCGTAGTGCGCGATCAGGTCGGGTTCGGGCTGCTCGGCGAGGTCGTCGAGCAGCCCGTGGGCGACGCGGGTGATGGCCGGGGTCAGTGCCCGCATCCGGCGGGCGGACAGGGCGCGGGTGACGAGCCGCCGTACGCGCATGTGGTCGGCGCCGTCCATGGTGAGCAGCGTCGAGTCGAACATGTCGACGATGTCCTCGGGGACGCCCCGGCTGATCATGCTCGCGCGGTGCGAGTCGCCGGGCGGGCGGCTGCGCAGGGTCGGCTCGGCCAGCACGGTCCTGACGTCGTCGTAGGCGGTCGCCACCCAGACGTCGCTGCCGTCGGCGAACTTGCCCCGGCACACCGGCCGGGGTCCGGAGAGCCAGCGTTCGCCCGCCGCCGGGTCGGTGATGAACGCCGGGTCGGACAGGTCGAACTCGCTGAGCGGCTCGTCCGGTCCGGTGGGCGGCTCCGCGGAGGAGATGTCGGTCATGTCGGGCAGCCTCGCTTCTCTGCACGGTGTCGTGTTCCCGCTCCGGTCGCGGGAGGGGTTCCGGTCGTCGGCGGTGCGTTCAACCGGCCCGCCGCAGGAGCGGGGCGGCTTCGGCCATCAGGCGGTCGGCCAGTTCGTCGGCGTGCCGGTCGCCCCAGTCGTTGAGCGCGGTGCCCGCGAGCCAGCCGTTGCAGGCTCCGAGCGCCGGGCCGCAGGGGATGCGGTAGTCGGCGACGCGGTCCGGCGTCCCCTCGATCGCCCAGGCGCCCGCCTGCGCGCAGTACCAGCGGAAGACCAGGGCCATCCGCCGCTTGGGTTCGGGACTCGCCCCGCCGGCGGGGGCGAGCCGGGCGTGGACGGCGTCGAAGGAGGCGCCCAGGTAGTCGCGCTCCACCTTGGCCCGTACGGCGGCGGGCACGGCCTCCCACGCGTCGTGGTTGCGCCACAGGTCGTAGAGCTTTCCGGCGCGGGCGTGGAAGAGGACGCCCTTGCGCAGCACCCGTGCCCGGCCGCCCAGTTCGAACAGGTCGCCGTGGGGTGCGAAGGCGGTGTCGTGCACGTCCGCGCCCTGGAGCAGTTCCTTGGCCCGGACGCTGATGCCGCTCTCGGCGGTGCACAGGTTGACGGAGCCGGTGAGGACGAAGTCGGCGCCCAGGACGAAGGCGGCGGCGACCGACTCGGGGGCGCCGATGCCTCCGCCCGCCCCGACGCGCACGGCCTCGGCTACCCCGCCCAGCTCGGCGCGCAGCCGGAGCAGGGCGGGCAGGAGCGCCCACAGGGCGGCGAGGTCGGAGTGGTCGCCGGCGTCGCCCACCGCGCAGACGTCGTCGGCGAGGGCGATGTGCTCCCCGGCGGCGGCCTCCTCGGCGGTGATCAGCCCCTCGGCGGCCAGCCGCCGGACCAGCGCGGGCGGCGGCGGCGAGAGGAAGAGGCGGGCGGCGTCGGGCCGGGTCACCTTCGCCAGGAGCTTGCGGGGGGCGTGCACGGCGCCGCCGGGGAGCAGGCGGGCGCCGGTCAGGCGGTGCCGTACGAGCGCGGGGGTCACCTCCACGTGGGTGGCGGCCTCGGCGAGGCGGACGTCGAGGCGGATGAGGAGGTCCACCAGGTCGGCCTCGGCGCGCGGGTCGAAGGGGTCGTGCGTGATGTTGACCCCGAACGGCGCGTCCGCGGGGACGCGTTCGCGGATGCCGGCGACCGCGGCGGCCACCTCGCCGGTGGTGAGTCCGGGGGCGCCGAAGTACGCCAGCAGGCCGGCGCCGGCCATCCTCGCGACCAGGTCCACCGAGCCGATGCCCTGGCGCATCCCGCCCGCCGCGTAGGCGAGGCGGACGCCGTACTCCCGCCGGAAGGCCGCCGAGCCCAGATCCTGCGGCCGGGGCGCGGTGGGCGCGGGGGCGGGGCGCGAGGCGGCCGGTGCGGGAGCCTGGGGCACGGCCGGCAGGGGCGGGGCGCTCGCGGGCGGCAGGGGCGTCGACTCGGCGCGGATGCGGGCGATGAGCTTGGTCAGCACCTGGCCGGGGCCGAGTTCCCGTACCCGGAGGTCGCCGAGGCCCATCAGCAGTCGGATGCTGTCCGTCCAGCGGACGGGGGAGGCGATCTGGCGGCGCAGGGTCGCGGCGACCTCGCCCGCCTCGTACGGCCGGGCGTCGGCGTTGCCGATGACGGGGATCTTGGGGGCGGCGAACGGGGTGGCGTCGAGCATCCGCCCGAACTCCTCGGCGGCGGCGGCCATGTACCGGCTGTGGAACGGCGCGCTGACGTTGAGCGGGGCGCAGCGGGCCCCGGAGTCCTTCAACAGGGGCAGGGCCCGGTCGAGGGCGTCGGCGGGGCCGGCGATCACCGTCTGGGTCGGCGCGTTGTAGTTGGCGATGTCGAGGTCGGTGATGCCGTTGTCCCGCAGGACGCGTTCGACGTGGGCGGCGTCGACGCCGGAGACGGCGGCCATGGAGCCCCCGGTGACCCGGCCCATGAGCCGGCCCCGCTCGGCGACCAACCGCAGTCCGGTCTCGAAGTCGTGGACGCCCGAGGCGAACAGGGCGGCGAACTCGCCGAGGCTGTGCCCGAGCACGTAGTCCGGCAGCCGGCCGCCCTCGCCGAGGGCGGCCAACCAGCTCAGGGCGTCGACCACGTACAGGGCGGGTTGGGTGTACCGCGTGTCGCGCAGCTTGCGGTCCGGGTCCTCCAGGCAGAGTTCGCGCACGGAGTAGCCGAGCACGGCGTCGGCGCGGGCGACGAGGTCGGGGAAGCGGTCGAGGACGTCGCGGCCCATGCCCTTGACCTGCGCGCCCTGACCGGGGAAGACGTGTACGTCGAGGACCGGGGGCCGCCTCCGGGTGCGGGCGGGCGCGCTCGCGGGCTCGGTCCGCCGCGCGGGGGCCGGTGCGCTGACGAGGGGGCGGGCGTCGAGCAGCGCCCGGTAGAGCGCCTCGTCGCGGGCGTACGGGGAGAGCAGCGGCAGGACGCGGTGGCGAGCGGACTCCGGGAGCGCCGCCCGCACCACGTTGGCCAGCGAGCCGGACGGCCCCAGGTCGAGGAAGAGCAGGTCGTCCCGGCACAGGAGCGGTTCGACGGCCTTGGCCAGGTCGAAGGGGTCGCGCAGGACCCGCCACAGGTGGGCCGGGTCGGGCTCGGGGATGGCGGCTCCGGTGGTGCAGGAGATCAGGGGGATCGCGGCGGGGCGGGTGGCGAGCGCGCCGACGAGCTCCTTGAACGCGCCTTCCAGCGGGTCGATCAGGGGCGAGTGGAAGGGGTACTCCACGGGCAGCCGCTGGCAGAGCACGCCGGTGGTGTGCAGGTGCCGTTCGACGCGGTCGAGGACGGGGGCCGTCCCGGCCAGGACGAAGTTGTCCGGGGCGTTGACCGCGGCCACGTGGGCCGCCGCCAGGGCGGGGTCGCGTCGGGCGAGGCCGACGTCGGCGAGCACGGCGAGCATCCCGCCGCGCGGGCACTCGGCCTCGAACAGCTCGACCTGGCGCAGCAGGGAGCGCAGGCAGTCGTGCGGGTCGACCACCCCGGCGACGGCCGCCGCCGCGATCTCCCCGAGGCTGGCGCCGAGCACCGCGCCGGGGGTGAACCCGTGGGCCGCGGCCATCTGCGCCAGGGCGTACTCCACCATGAAGATCGCGGGCTGGGTGAGGGCGAGCCGTGTCATGGGGGTCTCGGGGCCGGGGCGGTCGGCGTGCAGGGCGGCGATCACCGAGTCGCCGCGCACCTCGCGGACGGTCGCGTCCAGGGCGTCGAGGGCCTCGCGGAACGCGCCGTCGGCCCCGTACAGCCAGGCGCCCATGCCGTGGTACTGGGAGCCCTGGCCCGGAAAGAGGAAGACGGGCGTGAGCATCAGGCGGCACGCAGGGAGCACTCGAGCACCTTGTGCCCGGTGGGCAGCGGTGCGACGGACTCCACGCTCAGACCGGCCTCGTCCACCGCGCGGCGCAGGGCCTCCTCGTCCAGGCCGAGCGTGCCCTCGTCGCAGGCGACGGCCTGGAACACCGCCCGCCAACTGTCCAGATCGCTCTCCACCAGCGGCTCGATCACGAGCAGCCGGGCGTCTGCGGGGCTGTCGGCCAGCGCGGTGGCGACCGTGCGCAGGACGCGGACGCAGTTGTCGTACGTCCAGTCGTGCAGCACGTTCTTGAGCAGGTAGCGGTCGGCGCCCGAGGGGACCCGGGCGAAGAAGTCGCTGGGGGCGAAGTCGATCCGGGCGCGGACCTCCTCGTCGGCGACCCTGGAGAGGTTCCGCCGGCCGCGCTCGCAGACGCTCGGCCGATCGGCCACGGTGCCCCGGAGGCCGGGGTGGGCGGCGAGGAGGCCGGGGAGCACTCCTCCGCTGCCGCCGCCGACGTCGACCACGGTCCCGGCGCCGGTGAAGTCGTGGACGGACAACAGGCACCGGGCGACCGGGGCGGCCAGGTCGACCATGCCCCGGTCGAACAACTCGGCCCATTCCGGGTGGTGTTCGAGGTAGTCGTAGAGCGTCTCCCCGAACACCTCCTTGAATCCCGAGCCGCCCGTGCGGACGGTGTGCATCAGGCCGGCGAAGGCGTCGTCGTACAGTTCGGCGGCGAGGATGGTGAAGTGCCGCTGGGTGAAGGGGTGGTCGGCGCGCAGGGGCGCGAACTCCTCGCCGAGGCGGAACTTCTCGCCGTCGCGGACCAGCACGCCGGGCACGGTGAGCATCTGGAGCAGCCGGTGCAGGACCTCGGGGTCGGTCTCGGTGCGCTCGGCGAGTTCGGCGCAGGACATCGCGTCGTCGCCCAGGATGTCGGCGATCTCCAGCCGGGCGGCGACCGCGAGGGCGCGGGCGAACCATCCGCTGACGGCGAGTTTGAGGATTTCCATGGAGGTCTCTCTCTTCCGTGTCCGTCAGGGGCTCCGGCGCAGCCGGTCGGCCAGGGCGGCGGGGGTGGGGGTCTCGAACACGTCGGACAGCGCGAGCCGGACGCCGGTGCGCTCCTTGATCCGCTGGGCGAGCGCGGCCGCCATCAGGGAGTGGCCGCCGTTGGCGAAGAAGTGGGAGCCGGCGTCCAGGTCCGGGCGGTCGAGCAGTTCGGCGAAGAGGCCGACGAGGGTCGCCGTCAGGGCGTCGTCGTCGGGCGACGGGGTCGCGGCGCCGAGGGCGGGGCCCCGGTGCCGGGCCGCCCGGTCGGCGAGGGCGAGGTGGTCGACCTTGTCGCTGCCGGTACGGGGGAAGGCGTCCACGGCGATGAACCGGTGCGGGACGACCGAGCGGGGCAGCCTGCGGTGGGCGTGGTCCCAGAGTTCGTCGACGGCCTCGGGGCGCTCGGGCACGCGGACGAAGGCGGCCAGCGAGCCGTCGCCGCCGGGATCGCCGACGACCACGACGGCCGCGGCCTCGACGTCGGGGTGGTCGAGCAGGACCGCCTCGACCTCCGCCAACTCGATCCGGTTGCCGCGCAGTTTGACCTGGCGGTCGACGCGGCCGTACAGGTCGATCCGGCCGTCCGGCCGCCAGCGGGCCACGTCGCCGGTGCGGTGGAAGCGCCCGAACTCGACGTTCTCACCGAAGCGTTCGGCGGTCAGCTCCGGCCGCCGGTGGTAGCCGGAGGCCACGCCGACTCCCGCGACGCACAGTTCGCCCCGCACTCCGACCGGCAGCGGCCTGCCGCGGTCGTCGGCGACGAAGACACGGGTGTTGGCGATGGGCGCGCCGACGTGCACCCGGCCGCCCCGGTCGGCGTCGACGCGGCCGGCGGTCGCCCAGACGGTGCTCTCGGTCGGCCCGTAGACGTTCCACAGCTCCGCGCCCGCCGCGCACAGGGTGGCGGCCAGTTCGGCGGTCAGGGGTTCGCCGCCGGAGAGCAGGGTGCGTCCGGCGAGGGCCGCGGCGGCTTCGCGGGCGACGAGCCGCCAGGTGGTCGGGGTGGCCTGGAGCAGACCGATGTCGTGGGCGGCGACGGCGTCCGCCAGCAGCGCGCCGTCGGTGCGCGCCTCGTCGGGGAGGACGACGGTGTGCCCGCCGTGCAGCAGCGGCGTCATCAGTTCGAGCGTGGAGGTGTCGAAGCTGTAGGTGCTCAGCCACCCCGTGGGGCGGGCGGAGCCGGCCACCTCGAACCGGTCGGCGTAGTCGGTGATGTGGTTGACGAGGCTGCGGTGGCGGATGGGGATGCCCTTGGGCCGACCGGTCGACCCCGAGGTGTAGATCACGTAGGCGAGGGAGTCGGGCTCCGCGGCCTCGGCCGCCGCCACGTCCACCGGCGTCTCGGGCACGGCGTCCGGGTCCGCGGCGGTGAGCCCGGCGCGCCCCGCGGGCGCTTCGGTCCCCTCCCCCACGATCACGGTGCGCGCGTCCGCGTCGTCGAGCTGGTACGTCAGCCGCTCCTCGGGATGGTGGGGGTCCAGGGGGAGGTAGGCGGCGCCGGCCAGCCAGACGCCGAGGACGGACGCGGCCAGGGCCGCACCGCGCGGCAGCAGCAGTGCGACCACGTCGCCGCGCCCCACCCCGGCCTCGGCCAGCCGGGCCGCGGTGGCGGCGGCGGCGGACCAGAGCCGGCCGTACGTCGTGGTGCGCGCCCCGTCCACGACGGCCGGGGCCGTGGGCCGCTCGGCGGCCCGGCGGGCGAACCCGGCGAGCACGGAGGGGAGTGCGACGGCCCGGTCGGTGGCGTTGGCGGCGTCGATGGCGGCGTGGTCCTGCGGCGACCAGACCCGCAGGGAGGCGAGCGGGGCGTCGGGGGCGTCGCCGAGCGCGACCAGCAGGGCGTCGTAGCGGTGGACCATGCGCTCGACGTCCGCGCGGTCCAGCACCCCGGTGTAGAAGACGGCGCGCACGGTGGCGGATTCGCGGTGGGCGGAGACGAAGAACTCCAGGTCGAACTGGCTGAACCCGTTCTCCACGACGAGGAGTTCGGCATCGTCGCCGGCGATGGTGAAGGCGCGTTGGCCGTCGGTGTAGGGCACGTAGTTGAAGACGTGCCGGAAGAGGCCGTTGCGCCAGCCGGTGCTGTCCCGGACGACCATGTCGAGGACGTCGTCGGCGGGCACGTCCTTGTGTGCCATCGCCTCCATGAAGGTGCGTCGGGTCAGGGCGGTGAGGTCGCGGAAGGTCGCGTCGGGGCCGGTGCGCAGGCGCAGGGTGACGAGGTTGCTGTGGTAGCCGACCGTGTCGACCGCCTCGCGGGGGCGGGTGTTCACCGGGGAGCCGATGGCGAGGTCGGGGCCCGCCCCGTGGCCGAGGAGGAGGGTCGCGTAGGCGGCGAGGAGCACCGCCGACTCCGGTGCGCGCAGTTCGCGCTGGAGGCGGCGCACCACGGCGTGGGCCTCGGGCGACAGGACGTGGGTGACCTCGTCGCCGCGCAGGGTGGTGACCGGGTCCTCCCGGCGCCCGCACCCGAGTTCGAGGTCGGTGGGCCGGAATCCGGCCATCTGCTCGCGCCAGTGGCGGCGGCTCTCGGCGGACGGTTCGGGTTCGTGCCAGGGCGGCACCGGGGCGGCGTCGGGGCGCTCGCCGGCGAGCAGGGCCTCGTACAGGGAGACGAAGGCGGCGCGCAGGATCGCCGTCGACTGGACGTCCGACACGGCATGGTGCAGGGCCAGGCAGAAGGTGTCCGCGTCCGGTCCGCGCAGGACGAGCGCCCGCATGAGGGGGCTGCCGTCCGGGGTGAACGGCCTGGCGACGAAGGCGGTGAGGAGGGCCAGTTCCTCGGCCTCGTCGCCGGGGCGCGCGACCTCCTCCGGATCGACGGCGAGGGCGGGGAGCACGGACCTGGTCAGCTCCGCGCCGTCGCGGTGGAAGACCGTCCGCAGCACCGCGAAGCGTTCCGGCAGCAGGTGCAGCGCCGCCTTCGTGGCGGTGGGGTCGAGGCGGCCCCGTACGCGGAAGGCGAGGGAGAGGTTGTTCGCGCCGCTGCCGGGGACCAGGTCGTCGAGCAGCCAGAGCGTGCTCTCCTTGCGGGTCGCGGGGACCCGCCCGGCGGGGCGGCCGGGGGTCACGCCGCGGCTCCTGGCCGCCCGGCCAGGAGGCCGGCCACCGAGGCGGCGACGGCGGGCGTGCGCAGCAGGTCGCGGTGCTCGACGTCGAAACGCTGCTCGTCGGCGACCTCGATGGGGGCGATGCCGGGCGTGGTGCGCATCCGGTTCAGCCCGCTGCCCTCGCTGGCGGAGGTCATGACCGTGGCGCGCTGCCAGCCGGGGCGCGGGTCGAGGTCGGCGGCGGTGGCGAGGTAGGCCATGAACGAGCCGACGAGGGCCACCAGTTCGCTGGCGTAGTCCTCGTCCAGCCCCGCCCGCCGCAGGGCGGTGGTGCCGACCTGCCGGAAGGCGCGGTGCAGTCCGGCCGCGAACGCGCCGGGGGTGGTGCCGGGCTCGGCGGCGAGCCGCCGCGCGGTGTCGGACAGGCCGCCGGCCTCTTCGGGGGTGAGGACGGCGGTCATGTTGCCGATGACGCGCCCGAACTGGAGGTGGACGGTCGGGACGTCGACCAGTTCGGGGTCGAAGACCACCACACGGGGAGGGGCCGCCTGCCGGGCGGCGATGCGCTCGGCGAGCACGCCGGCGAACACGGAGCCGGCGCAGTAGCCCAGCACCGCCCGGACGCCGCGCCCGCTGGCCTCGACCTCCGACAGCCAGGGGTGGAGGTAGCGCTCGTCCAGGGCCTCGTGACCGGGGCTGCGGAGCGGGGCGACGGTCTGCCACAGGGCGCAGTCGAGGTCCAGACCGGCGACCAGATCCGCGAATCCTCCCTCGTTCCGTCCGGTGACCGGGAAATCGGCGGCGAGGACGATATCGCTGTCGTCTCCCGCCTCGCGCACGACGTTCCACACGGTGGGGTTGGGCATACGTCTCCCTCGGACATCAAAGGGTCTGAATACCGGGTCTGCTGGGCGATCCGATGGCGGAGAGGCAGCCGCCGCATTCGTCTCACCGGCCCCTCCCCTTCAGGCAAGGCTGGATACTACGGACGGATGATCTGACTGTCTACAGCCCCCATTCGCCTGCCCCGACGCCTTGTTCCCCTGCATATCGGAATGCGCTCGCAGGCCCGTGGAGAATTCTGGACAGCGTCAGGAATTTCCTCGCGGGGACGATTGATTTCCCGTCGTGCACCGCGCAGTTCCGGACAGGTACGAAGTCGGGTACGGGCAGCTTTTCGGCCCATGCCCGTCCGGCCGCCCGGCCGGGCGATCCCGCCCGAACCGCTCCGGCCCCCTCCCCGGCACGGGGCGCCGTATCGCCCTTCGGGGCCCCCATCCCTTCCGGGCCGTGCCAATGGCGGGAATCCGTCCGATCCCCTGGACCGCGTTCCGGCCCCGGATAGGGTGATCCACATGCTGCAAGTGGTGAAAGGCACCCGATATCTGACCGCCCTGCGCGAGGGAGGGTCGCTTCCGGGCATCATCGAGGCCGACGACGAGGGCACCTACGTGGTCAAGTTCCGGGGCGCCGGGCAGGGCACCGCGGCCCTGGTCGCGGAGATAGTGGTCGGCGAACTCGGCCGGCGCCTCGGCGTCCGCGTGCCCGACCTGGTCCTCCTCGACGTGGGGGGCAAACTCGCCCGCCAGGAGCCGGACCAGGAGATCCGGCAACTGCTGGGGGCCAGCACGGGCCGGAACCTCGGCATGGACTTCCTGCCGGGTTCGGTGGACTACGACGGCATGGGGTGGCGGGCGCCCGCCGAGGACGCCGCCCGGATCTACTGGCTGGACGCCCTGACGGCCAACGTGGACCGCACGTGGGCCAACCCCAACCTCCTCGTCTGGCACCAGAAGGTGTGGGCGATCGACCACGGGGCCGCGCTGGTCTTCCAGCACTCCTGGCCCCCCGTGGAGGTCTGGGCCGGCCGGGACTACGGCCTGGACTCGCACATCCTCTCCGACCAGGCGGCCGATCTCGGCGCGAAGGCCCTCAAGGAGCTCGACGCCGAGCTGGCGGACATCGTGACGGCCGAGACCCTGGACGAGGTCCTGGCGCTGGTGCCGGACGACTTCCTGCTGGCCCTGGACTCCGCGAACGGCGCCGACGCGGCGACCCTGCGCGGCCGCTACCGCGCGTACCTGCTGGCTCGTCGCGCGGGTGGTCGGGACTGGTGGCCGCACTCGGCCGCGTGACCGCCCGGCCGCCGCGCACGACCGGTCCCCGGCGCTCGGACGGCGTCGACGGGCCCGCGCCTCCGCCCCGCTGACGATGCGTCGCCCATCGCCCTCGCCGGCACACCCACTAAGGTACGGCAGCGTACTGGGATACAATCCTGTATCCCGAATGATCGGCGGAGGAGGGGATCACCATCGGCAGGCGGCCCACCCGCAGCACGATCAGGTGCTCACCGCCGACAACCGCGCCCCTCGCCGGGCACGGGGCGAGCGGACCCGGACGGGGCGACCCGCCGAAGACCCCGGCTCACCCCGCATCGCGCACGGGCCGCTCGCGGCGCCCTCCGCCACCCCACCACGAAGCACGTCTGGAGACCCCGGCATGAGCCGTACGTCGTATCAGGTCATCACCCAGGGCAGGTTCGCCCCGCTGAACGAGGAGCAGCGGGCCGCCCTCATCGCGCAGGCCGACGACCACGGCGTGCTGGCCGCCCGCTTCACCGAGGAGGGGACCGTCACCTACGACGTGCCGTTGTACGCGTTCACCTTCCGCGTCCTGATCCCGGCCGGTCCGGACGACACCGAGCGCCTCGTCCTGGCGAAGGCGGAGGAACTCGCCACCGCCGCGATCCGCGGACTCGGCGCCGACTGCCAGGACCTGCGTTCCAGGTCCTCCGACCTGGCACGGATCAAGGTCCGCGGCTCCGCGCGCTGACCCTCCGGCGCGCTCCCGCGCACGGGCGGGACCGCGCCGGACCGTTCCACCGGCATCGACCCGAAGCCGGACGGCACCGGCCCGCCGTCGCGCCGCCCGGCCGGGCGCGAGCCCGTCACCTCTCGGCCACCGCCGGGGTCGGCCGCCTCCCCTTTCCCCGTGATGCAGACGAACGATGGAAGATCGCCCGCCAGCTCCTCAATGACGACTCCTTCGAGACCAAGGACCGCGTCGCCGGCCTGATGGTTCTGCTCTGCGGCCAAACTCCCGCCAGGACCAGCCGCCTGACCACCGACCACGTCCTGCACGACGACGACGGCGTCGCACTGCGTATCAACAAGACGCCGCTCCGGCTGCCACCGCCTCTGGACGCCCTTGTCCTGCAACTCGTCGACATCGCGCACAGCCACGAGCAGACGGTCAACAGCAACGAGACAAATGCGCCCTGGCGTTTCCCGACCCAGCGTCCCGGACGAGCGCTGACCAGCACCCGGCTCGCGCCCCGTCTGCGGAATCGGCCTCCCGTCCGAAGCCGGACGATGCGCCGCGCTGCTCGACCTTTGCACACAGATGCCACCGGCCGTACTGCAACGGCTTCTCGGTATCAGCCCTATGGCGGCCGAGCGATGGTCTGCCGGCGCGGTCAGGATGGCCTACGCAGCCGAGGTGGCCCGTCGAGCGTGAGCTGCCCGCCTTCGGCCGCTATCAGGTTTCGATGCGAAGCCACGTGTCGCCGGCGCGAAGCCATAGAAGACCGTCGCGACCCTGACCGCAGCGCATGACCACCCGTCCGGGCACTCGAATCTTGCGCCGCTCGGTCACACCCCAGGCATCACCATCCAGCTCGGCTCGCACCACTTCGGTTGACCGCTGGTTGTGAACGCGTTTGGTCAGGACCGCTCGATGGTCGCGCACGGCGAACCCGTCCGGGTCACGTACGGGGCTGGGCCAACTGGTCACCTCACCGGTCGACGGGGTGATCCGCGTCAAGAACGTGCCTCCCCGCCGACTGCCGGAATACCAGACCAGCCAGACCCGGTCCCCCTCGGTGGCAGCAGTGCATCCCTCCAAAGGCACGTCAGGAAGGCGACCTCCTGGAGCCCAGGTAGCCCGGCCATCGGCACTCCAGCCGGCAAGACCGGCTGCAGACTCCGGATGCCCTCCGTAGATGCCTTCGTCTCCGTAAGCCGTCCAGATTGATCCCCCGCGATCGGTCACCAGAGCAGGGATGTCGTCGCCGATGCAGAAGGTGGCCTCTTGGTCGCCACTTTCCAGCGAGAACACCACGGCGTTCGGGCTCCACGCCCCCGACTCCTCCTTTCCCGCCCGACCCCCCGCGACGAGAAGTCGGGCCTCCGGGAGAAGAGCGATGTGGCTCGGCCTGACCGGGACGTCCTTGATCGGTCGCCGTTGAAACGAACCGTCAGCCTGGCGCATCACGAGCACCGCATCGAATGGGACCTGCGGGCCCCAGCCCACCCAACCCTTCACGTAACGGCTTCGGCGTAGGCACTGCCGATGGACGAGCAGAACAGCCAGCTCCCCCGTCGGGCCAACGGTCCACCACAGGGGGCGTCGTCCCGCCCAGAGTTCCGCTACGGACGGCTTCCAGACCCTCTGCACGTCGACCGTCGACACCACATCCCCCCTGCTTTCGGCTGCAGCACCCGAACGCGAGCGCTGACGAGAGGAGTCTATTGATGCCAGAACCAGGCACCGGCCCTCCGTCGTTCGACTCGTGGCTGGTCCTGTCACCAGCAGCAGTCAATGTCGGAAGCGGGCCGTCTCTCCGTTGATCCGGATTAGGAAATCGGTGATGGGGTTGCCGCCTTCGTCGGGGACGAGGATGAGCCCCTCAGCATGGATCGCCTCATCGGCTGCCAGGGCGGCCTCTTCATCACCCCGAACCCACGCACCCCGCGAAGCGGCGAAAAGGGGGCGGAGGTCGTCCCAAGCGGGAGCAGGCTCGAAGTGACAGTCCGACCAGAACATGTCGATCTCTTCAAGGGTCAACGTCCCTACGAGGCGATCATGCTGCCTGAGCTGCCAGCTCTTCTCTGCCATGTCACTCCCTCCCCCCGATGTGAAGGGCACTCTCGTGCCCCGGCGACAGCCGGATACGTCGCATGGGAGGGTCGACCTCTGCGATCCGCACGGTCATCACATCACCGACGCGGACTTCCCCGCCTGGCGCTGCTGCTAGCAGTTCGGAGTTATGAATCAGCCCTGCGATCCCGTCATCAAGACCGATGAAGGCGCCGAAGGGGACGAGCTTCGTCACGCGGCCACTGACGACGCTGCCCACGCGCTCAGCCCAGACGAGCCATGGATTCTCCTGCAGGGCAATCAGGGACAGCACCGCTTGCCCACGCCTCTCGGTGTCCAGAGCCAAGACCTCGGCGCTCACACGCTGTCCCAGCGACACCGCTTCATGACAGGAGGAGAGCCATCTCCACGAGAGCTCGGGCGGAGGGATGAACCCGACCGAAGTCTCCGGCGTCCCGTCGAGATCGACGAACACGCCAACGTTCTCAATGCGGGTCACCAACCCGGCCACGACATCTCCTGGGCGGAGCGACACGAGGAAGTCTCTCAGGGCCTTGGAGGGGAGCGGATACGTCACGCTCAGACCCTATTCCGCACGTCCGCACAGCCGAACCTACCGATACTCGGCCTCCCCGTCGTTCCCGGCATCGCCTGTCCGACTGACAGCATCCCGAGCGGGTATGGCTGGAACACGCCCTTGATACCTTCCGGACGAATCCGCGCCACTGTCGCCCTGTGCCGCTGTGCGAGATCACCGATGCCCGCCCGCCTGGTCGGAAGCGTGGGACGGCCCCCGGTACGCACGGGAGCATGACGGGATGCGAGCTGTTCGGGACGGGAACGGCTCCCCTGTCGACAACCCGGTGACAGGGCTGCGCAAGCGCCCTCCGAGCAGGCGGGGCGAAAGGCCATGCCCCTTTTCCCTTTCCTCATGCGGTCGAATTTTCCCAGCCTTCCGCTTGGCTGGAACAACCACCGCACCCTTGTGGGGGGAGAAGGGCGTTGCCTAGTGTGCGGCCGATCAGTAGCCCACCGCGCGCCCGGTCCCTCGCATCGCCGGAACAGGCACGCGCCCTCCGCCTTCACGAGAAAGGCGCAGAAGGATTGGTCCGACCTCCGCGTGCCGCGACGCCGTCCCGTCGGCGCGGTTCCGCTCCGGCTTTCGGCCCCCGCCCGTCGGGCCGGGCGGCGGGGCCCTGTCGGCGGGTGGGGGCGCCGCTGCCCGGCCGTACAGGACAGGGCGGACGCGCCGCCCTCCGGAGGCGTGCCGAGCGCGAGCGGGAGCACGCCCCGGTCGGCCATGCCGCCCTCCCCCGGTGCCCCCGCCCGGCCAGCGACACCCCCACCACCTCCCGAGAGGGGAAGCCCATGCCTTTTCTCGCCGACCGCTGGAACATCCAGCCGACCCACCCGTGGCTGCGGGGACGGCACCCGGAGCGGCCCGTCCGCTACGACGAGCAGACGGGGATGTGGAACGTCTACGGATACGCCGAGGCCGTCCAGGTCCTCAGCGACCCGGCGACCTACTCCTCCGACGTCACCAAGCACTTCGTCCAGGACGACATCGACGTCTCGGCTCTGGAGGGCAACCTGGTCCGGATGGACCCCCCGGACCACGGCCGGCTGCGCAGGATCCTCGGCCACGCCTTCACCCCGAAGATCATCTCCGCTCTGGAGCCCCGGATAGCGGAGATCACCCACCAACTGCTGGACGAGATCGCGGGCAAGGAGCGTTTCGACCTCGTCGAGGACCTCGCCTTCCCGCTCCCCGTGATCGTCATCACCGAACTGCTGGGTGTGCCGAGCAGTGACCGGCCGTTGTTCCGGGGGTGGGTGGACCAGATGTTCTCGAACGACACCACCGTCTCGCTGATCGCCAACGAGGAGGAGCGGCGGCGGATGGCGGAGGAGGGGCTCGAGCTGAACGCCCGGATGCAGGCGTACATCCACGAGCACGCCACGGAGCGCCGGTCCAGGCCGCGGGAGGACCTGCTGACCCAGCTCGTCCAGGCCGAGGTGGAGGGCGAGCGGCTGACCGACGCCCAGGTCGCCAACTTCACCTCGCTCCTCCTCGCCGCCGGGCACATCACCACCACGATGCTGCTCGGGAGCACGGTGCTCTGCCTCGACGACGAGCCGGAGCAGATGGCACGGGTCCGGGCGGACCGGGGGCTGCTGGCCGGGGCCATCGAGGAGTCGGTGCGGTGCCTGGCGCCCCTCTCGTCCGTCTTCCGGGCCACCACGTCCGAGGTGCGTCTCGGCGGGGAGCGCATCGGGGCGGGGCAGGTGCTGGCGGTATCCCTCTCCGCCGCCAACCGCGACCCGGCGCAGTTTGAGCGGCCGGAGGTCTTCGACGCCGCCCGCGACCCGAATCCGCACCTCGGCTTCGGCCGGGGCGTCCACTTCTGCCTGGGAGCGCCGCTGGGGCGGCTGGAGGGCCGGGTCGCCCTGAACATCCTGCTGGACCGCCTGCCGGAGTTCCGTACGGACCCGGAGGACCCGCCGGCCTTCATGCCGTCCCCGGAGATGACCGGCGCCCGCTCCCTGCCGCTGCGGTCCTGGGAGGGTGTGCCGGCCCGGTAGCGCGGAGCCGTACGGACCCGCGGGTCGCCTGTCGGCGCGCCGGGACACCCTGCTGCCGTCCCGGCGATGCGCGCCATGCCGGGACGGCAGCAGGCCGTAGGGATGTCCGCGGGGCGTTGAGGTGAACGGGCGCACCCCAGGACCGAGTGAGGTGCCAGGGCGCCCCACCTCTGCTAATTTCCCCTTTATGCGCCTTTTGGCCATTATCGCCGTCTCCACCGGTACCGGTGGGTGAGGCCGGGATGGGCGTGCTGCGCGACCATCCGGAACTGGCCCTCTTCCTCTGCCTGGCGACCGGCTACCTCGTCGGCAAGCTCCGCGTCGGTCCGATCACGCTCGGCGGCATCTGCGGCACGCTGCTCGTGTCACTGCTGCTCGGCACCCGGCACGTCAGCGTCGACGACGACGTCAAGACGGTGTTCTTCGCGTTGTTCATCTTCTCGCTCGGCTATATGGCCGGGCCGCAGTTCTTCGCCAATCTCAACCGCGGGAGCCTGCGTTTCTTCGCGCTCTGCCTGATCGAACTGGTCTGCGTCCTCGGCATCGCCTTCGGACTCGCCAAGGTCTTCGCCCTGGACGTGGGCACGGCCTCCGGAATCCTCGCGGGAGCGGCCACCGAGTCCGCCGTCGTGGGGACGGCCACCGAGGCGATCGGGAAACTCAGCGACCTGTCCTCCGAGCAGATCACCCGGTACCAGGGCCACGTGGCCACCGCCTACACGGTCTGCTACCTGTTCGGCCTGATCACCGTCGTCCTCTTCACCAGCCAGGTCCTGCCGACGCTGCTGCGCATCGACCTGGCGGACGCCTCACGCCAGTTGTGGGAGAGGATGCGCGGCGGACAGGCCGGGCTGGGGCCCGACGAGCGCGAGGCGCTGCCCGGCATGGTGGGCCGCACGTACCTGGTGACCCTGGCGGACGGGAGGACCGTCGGCGACGTGGAGAGCGCGATGGGCGGGCGGATCACCGTCGAGGGGGTCAAGCGCGGCAGCAAGCTGCTGACGCCTTCGCCCGGCCTGGAGCTGACGCTCAGCGACCTGATCCAGGTGGTCGGCCTGCGATCGGCGATCATCGAGGCGGGCCGGGAGATCGGCCCGGAGACCCCCGCCGTGCCGGGGCTCGACACCCCGCTGGCCACCTGCCAGGTCGCCGTCACCGAGAAGGGGACGATCGGCGCGACCATCGACCGGCTGGAGAAGCGCCATCCGGAGTTCCGCGAGGACGGGGTCTACGTCACCGACGTGCTCCGCAACGACCAGCACCTGCCGGCCAGCGGGGAGACGGTCCTCGCTCGGGGCGACGTGTTGACCCTGGTCGGCGCCCGAGGCGGGCTGCACCGGCTCGTCGCGAAGCTCGGCGCGGTGGTGAAGAACGACGCCACCGACTTCGTCTACCTCGGCTTCGGCATCGTGGCGGGATCACTGCTCGGCCAGATCGTCGTCGAGCTCGGAGACGTCCCGATGTCGCTCGGCACCGGCGGCGGCTGCCTGATCTCGGGGCTGGTCTTCGGCTGGTTCCGCTCTCGCCGCCAGACCTTCGGGGCGTTCCCGCCGCAGGCCGCCGGCACGCTCAAGGACATGGGCCTGGCCGTCTTCATCGCCTGCACCGGCTTGGCCGCAGGACCGCAGGCCTGGCCGCTGCTGAAGGAGTACGGGCTGTTGCTGCCGTTCGCGGGCATCGCCATGGTGCTGGTCCCGGCGACGATCTCCCTGGTCGTCGGACGCAAGCTGCTGAAGATCGAGAAGCCGCTGCTGATCGGCGCCATCGCCGGGCAGCAGTGCTCCACCCCGGCGATCACCGCCATCACCCAGGTGGCCCGGAGTTCGGTGCCGCTCCTCGGCTACACGATCACGTACACGCTCTCCAACTTCCTCCTGCCGCTGACCGGCCCCCTCCTCGTCGGCCTCCTGGGAGCCTGACATGATCGACTTCCTCGACCGGAACATCTTCCAGCCCCATCCCGAACTGCTCGTCTTCCTCGTGGTCGCGTTCGGCTTCCTGCTCGGGAAGATCCGCTACCGGGCGATCGCCCTGGGCGCGGTGACCGGCTGCCTGGTGGCCGGTCTGCTGCTCGGGGCCCAGTTCGAGGTGCGGATCGACGACACGGTGAAGAATCTGTTCTTCATCATGTTCCTGTTCGCGCTGGGTTACCGGGTCGGCCCGCAGTTCTTCCGGGGGTTGAAGAAGGACGGGTTGCCGCAGGTCCTCAACGCGGTGGTCGTCTGCGTGACCGGGCTGCTGGTCTCCTGGCTGTTCGCGCACCTGCTCGGTTACGGGTCCGGGCTCGGCGCCGGTCTGATGAGCGGGGCCCTGACCCAGTCGGCCGCGATCGGCGTCGCCCAGGACGCGATCGGCGCCCTGCCCGGCCTCTCTCCCGCCGAGGTGAAGTCGCAGGAGAATCTGGTCGCCGTCGGATACGCGTTGACGTATCCGCTGGGCACCATCCTGTGCGCGATGCTCCTGGCCAACGTGCTGCCCTGGCTCTACCACCGCGACCTGGCGAAGGAGAGCGCGGAGCTCGCGGCGGAGATGGACGCGCCGAACGAGAGCCCGGACGAGGGCGAGGGCTACTACGAGGTGGTGCTGCGCGCGTACACCGTGCAGCGTCCGGACCTGGTGGGCCGTTCGGTGGCCGACTTCGAGGAGCAGCAGAAGGCGCTGGGCCGCCGGGTCTACCTCACCAGGATCCGCCGTGACGGCACGGTGCTGGAGCACGACCAGAGGCGCACCCTCCGGCTCGGCGACACCGTCGCTGTCAGCGCGGTCCGGGGCGACCTCGTGAAGTTCGACGCCCGTACGCACATCGGGTCCGAGGTCGACGACGTCGGACTGCTCGGCTACCGCACCGAGACGCTGCACGTCGTCGTCTCGGAGAGGGCGCAGTTGGGCCGGACCGTGGAGGAGGTGCGGCGGGAGCCGTTCATGGTCGGCGTGTACATCGAGAAGCTGTACCGGGCGGGGGCCGTCTTCCCCCACCGCCTCTCCACGCGGCTGGAGCGCGGCGACACACTGATCCTCACCGGCCCCGAACGCCTGGTCGGTCCAGCGGGGAAGGCCCTGGGCAAACCCGTCCCGACGAGTTTCGCGACGGACATGGTCTGGATCGGCCTCGGCATCTTCCTCGGCGGCTGCATCGGCATTCCGGCGCTGACCGCGGGCGGGGTGCCGATCTCCCTGTCGACGTCGGGCGGCGGCCTGATCATGGGGCTGGTCTTCGGCTGGATCCGCGGCAGGTACCCGACGTACGGGAACGTGCCGCCCGGCGCGCAGTGGTTCATGGACACCCTCGGGCTCTGCCTGTTCGTGGCCGTCGTCGGCATCAACGCCGGTCCGAGCTTCACGAGCGGGTTGTCCTCGGCCGGCTGGGGGCTGCTGCTCCTGGGGGCCGTCGCCACCGTCGTCCCGCTGATCGTGGGCTTCCTGACGGGGCACTACGTGCAGAAGATCCGGTTCCCGATCCTGATGGGCGTCCTGGCGGGCGGCCAGACCACCACGGCGGCGATCGGCGCCGTCAACGAGATCTCGAAGTCGCAGATCCCGACGCTCGGATACACCACCCCGTACGCGGTCGGCAACGTCCTGCTGACGGTATGGGGCGCCGTGATCGTCCTGCTCAACCACTGACCCGCGAACGAGTGGACACCACCATGCCCAAGAGCAGTCTCAGCCGTGAAGAGATCCGGTCCCTCGCCCGGCTCTCCCCCTTCGAGCTGAAGGACAAGTTCATCGAGATCGCGACGGTCGCGCAGAGCGGCCGACCGGGTCAGAAGGGCAAGTCGACCCGGACCATG
Organism: Streptomyces sp. NPDC041970; assembly: GCF_055588985.1. Taxonomy (NCBI): domain Bacteria; kingdom Bacillati; phylum Actinomycetota; class Actinomycetes; order Kitasatosporales; family Streptomycetaceae; genus Streptomyces; species Streptomyces sp. NPDC041970. Next base: position 7,202 of record NZ_JBVJCD010000006.1, on the reverse strand, counting down.
CTCAACGCGGGCCGCGGCAACCCGAACTGGGTGGCCACGGGCCCCCGTGAGGCGTACCACGCGCTCGGATACTTCGCGATCGAGGAGTCCCGGCGGGTGTGGACGGCCGACGACCTCGGCGGTATGCCGGAGCGGTCGGGGTGTGCGGAACGCTTCGACCGGTTCGTTCGTACGCATCCGCAGTTGCCGGGCATCGAGCTGCTGAAGGCGAGCGTGGACCTGGCGGTGAAGCGGTTCGGCTTCGACCGGGACGCGTTCGTGCACGAGCTGGCGGACTCCTCGATCGGCGACAACTACCCCGTGCCGGACCGGATCCTGCACCACACCGAGGAGATCGTGCGCGGGTACCTCGCGGACGAGATGTTCGACCACCGGCCGCCGGAGGGGCAGAAGTTGAGCCTGTTCGCCACGGAGGGCGGCACGGCGGCGATGTGCTACGTCTTCGACTCGCTGATGAAGAACGGCATCCTGGAGAAGGGCGACCGGATCGCCCTGATGGTCCCCGTGTTCACCCCGTACGTGGAGATCCCGGAGCTGGACACGTACGACTTCGACGTGGTGCGGGTGGAGGCGAGCCTGTTCGCCGAGACCGGCGTGCGGCAGTGGCGCTACCCGCCGGAGGAGATCGCCAAGCTCGCGGACCCCTCGGTGAAGCTGGTCTGCTGTGTGAACCCGAGCAACCCGCCCTCGCTGGCGCTCTCCAGCCGGGTCTCCGAGCAGATCGTGTCGATCGTCGGCGAGCAGAACCCGAACCTGATCATCGTGACCGACGACGTGTACGGCACTTTCGTGGAGGGCTTCCGCTCCCTCGCGGCCGACCTGCCCCGCAACACCCTGCTGGTCTACTCCTACTCCAAGCACTACGGGGCGACCGGCTGGCGTCTGGGGGTGATCGCGCTGCACGACGACAACGTGATCGACGCGATGCTGGCCGCACAGGACCGGGAGCAGAAGCAGCGGCTCGACAGGCGTTACGGGGTGCTGTCGTTGGAGCCGGAGAAGATGCGGTTCATCGACCGGATGGTGGCGGACTCGCGGCAGGTGGCGCTGAACCACACGGCGGGCCTCTCGTTGCCGCAGCAGACGATGATGGCGCTGTTCTCGCTCTTCGACATGTTGGACGAGGGCCAGAGGTACAAGCACCGGATCCGGGCGATCGTCCAGCAGCGACTCGACCTCCTGCTGGAAGGCGCGCACATGAAGGTGTCGGAGGATCCGAAGCGGGCCGCGTACTACATCGAGCTGGACCTGCTGGCCGAGGCGGAACGCACCCACGGAAAGCCGTTCGCCGACTTCCTGGAGCGGAACTACGAACCGATCGACCCGCTGCTCCGGCTGGCCGAGCGGACCTCGGTGGTCCTGCTCAACGGCGGCGGCTTCGACGGCCCGCAGTGGTCGGTGCGCGTGTCGTTGGCCAACCTGGACGACTTGGACTACCTGAAGATCGGGCACCATCTGCGGGCGCTCTTCGACACGTACGCCGAGGAGTGGCGGACGCAGAGCGGATGAGGACGCGTCGCGGCCCGAGCCGCGGGCGAGCCGACCGGGGCGGCGGTGGGGCAGGGGCGGTCCGAGGCCAGGGGGTACGGGCGAGCCGGCCCGCGGGGCGCACGGAGGCGGCCCGCCGCGCGGGGAGCGCGACGGGCCGCCTCGTGTGCTGCCGAGCGGACATGCCGGGGGGAGGTGTTCAGGCGGGGATGCCGAAGCCGATCTCGGCCAGGCATTCCCGGATGAGCTGCTTCAGGTATTCCGGGCAGGGCGGCTCACCGGGTTCGCCCTGGGGGCCGCGGGGCCCCCTGGGGCCTTCCGGCCCTTCGGGGCCTGGATCGCCCTTGGGCCCCTGCGGCCCCCTGGGGCCCGCCGGTCCGTCGCGGCCGTCGGCTCCGGGCAGCCCATGGGCACCAGGATCCCCGTCCCTGCCGTCCCTGCCCGGTTGTCCTTCACGGCCCTTGGGCCCGACGGGGCCTTCGGGGCCGGGCGGGCCGCAGGCGCCCTCCGGGCCGGCCGGCCCCTCGATGCCGCGCGGCCCGTGGGGGCCGACCGGCCCGCACGGGCCGGGAGCCCCTACGGGGCCCGTGGGCCCCGGCGCGCCCGCGGGGCCCGTGGGCCCGGCCGGGCCCCTGCAGCCTGTGCGGCCACTCGGCCCCTGGGGCCCCGCGGGTCCCGGCGGACCCTGAGGTCCGACGGGCCCCTGCCCCCCGTCGGGCGGGCAGCACGTCCAGGCGGGGCTGGACTCGGGATCCGGGGCGCGGGGTCGGTCGGGTACGCCCTGTGCGGGTAAAAGCGCGTCTTGGGGTGGGGGATCGGATGCTGCGGCCATGCCGTCTCCAGAGGTTCTTCGCACCCGCGAGGTGCGACGGGTGGGCACCGTTCCGTCCTGGGCGTGACGGGGCGGCTTGACGGGAGCGGGGAGCCTGCGGCCATGCATGTGCCGGATCGAAATCCGACCGCGGTGGCCGCCTGTCGTCTTCCACGCCCACTCGGGAATATGCCCCGTCGCCTCTGGGGATAACTCCACGCAAGGGTGACCGCAAAGTATTACTAGATAGGGGAATTCTTGCCCCGGAACGAAATTCCGCTTTCATGAATATCCTTGCGCAAGGCCGGTATTGACGAGCGTCAATGGCCTCGTTCGCGCTGGGCGCCACCGTAGCTCGGCGACGGGCGCCGTCGCGATGGCCGAGCCGTTCGCCCGCACGGGCACCGCGAGGAAGGGGCTGAGGCGGCGACGAACCCTTCGGCCGCTCGGCAGGCCCGAGAAGACGGCCTCCGCCGTGCTCAGACGCCGCTCTCCCCACCCCGGCGCGGCACTCGTCGTCGACGGCGGCCGGACCTCCCCGACCGCCTCTTCGCTCAGCGTTCGGGCGCCGGGGCGGGGATGAGGCGGGTCCAGCCGGCGGGCGGGGCCAGGAGCGTACGGACGTGCGGCCTGCGGGTCCGCAGCCGTACAGCTCCCCGGTGGCCCCGGAGGATGAGGAGGGCGAGGTGTTCGAGGGCCTTGAGGGCGAAGCCGTTCGCCGGGCACATGCCCTCGCCGCGGCCGAAGGGGAGGTAGGAGCGCCGCTGGGCGTCGGTGGGCTGCTCCCAGCGCGCGGGACGGAACTCCAGGGGCCCGTCCCACACGGCCGCGGACCGGTGGAGCGCGTGCGTGGCGATCAGGACGTGCTCGCCCGCGCGGACCTGGACGCCGGCGAGGTCGTGGTCGGCGGCGGCGACCCTGATCAGGCGCCAGGCGGTCGGGTAGAGCCGCAGCGCCTCCTTGACCAGGCGGTGGACCTGCTCCGGCCGCACCGCCGGGGTGGCGTGACCATGCCTGATGCCGAGCATCACCACCCATTCGAGGGTCACCCCGGTGAAACCGACCGTGGACAGGACGAGGCGTTGCAGCAACTGCGCGCGGTCGGCCGATGTCAACTCCCCCGGCAGGCCCAGCACCAGGTCGACCAAATCCCGCGCGGCGCCTTCCCGCCGCGACAGCCGGTCGAGCTGTTCGGCGAGCCCGGCCCGCACGGCGGGGACCGTGCGGTGCGAGCGCCGCACCAGATGGCCGACGATGTCGTCGGCGACGACGCTCGACGTCACGTAGGCGTCCACGAGCGCGTTGACGTCCGTGCGGCTCCGGTGCGCGATGACGGGGGCGAAGTAGCGTCGGACCAGCTCGACGCCCCAGCGCTGGTGCCGCAGGCGGCCGCGGCGGTCACTCACCTCCCCGAGGGCGGCGGCGAGGTCGAACGAGGCCGCGAGGTCGTGCCGGGCCAGGACCCCGAGCAGCTCGCGGGAGGCTCGGCCGCGCACCGCCGGGGGCAGGGACGCGGGTCCGAGGCCCATGCCGAGACGATGGCTGCGAAGAAGGCCGCCGAGCTCGCCGACGAACCGCGGAAGGCTCGGGGTGAATTCTCGGACGAGAAGGAGTGACGATGGCGGTTGACACACTCGACCCGGGGTCGGACGGGGATCAACCGTACTTCCCCCGTGACGGGAACGGGCGGCCCGTGTGGGCCGACACGGCAACACGCACAGAGGCCGTGATGCCGAGGGAAGTTCAGCACGTGAGGCACGCTGGCCGGCTCACGGCTATCGATCTCACACCCCGCCACCCGGACGGAACCCCGATTGACCCCCCGGTCATCCCGCCGAGTAGGCCAGACGCGATTGAGGTCTGTGCACCCCTGTCCTCCCCGTTCATCGGAAGGGCAGGGGCTCGGCCTGGTGCGACTGGCGCTTGGGTGACTTCCCCGCGCACGGGGTGGACGTGGACCACGTACTCCCGCTGTCCCTCGGCGGTGAAGACGTGGACACCAACGTCCAGGTCTTGTGCCACGACCGCCACGGGCTGAAGACGCGTACGGAGTTCGGGGCCGCTGTTGTGAGGGGCTGGTTCCCTGAAGAACCCGCCCCTCACGCCGTGCCCGCCCTGCTGTTCAAAGTTTCCGGCCGGCTCTGGGACTCGGCCGCCCACCCACCACCCAGGGTCTGGTCCCGCTCACCGGTACACCGCCACGCTAGGGCTCTCGGAGTCCAACTCGATGAGGCCCTGCGGTCCGCCGTCTCCTTGTCGGTCCCGGGTGCCGGAGTTCTCCTGGCGGCTGATCGACCATTCCACGTGGTACTTGCCGGAGTCGGTGGCGATTTCCTTCCCCGTGGGGAAGGTGCCTCGGTATGAATACGAGGTATCTTGCACGGTCTTGAACTCGGCGACCGGGGTGACTGTCATGGTCGTTTTCTGTTTCCACTGTTCAGCCGTGTAGACAGCAGCGAACAGGCCAAGCTCCTGCCCTCCTCCCAACGGTACCGCTGTGCGTGGTCGGACGGTTGCCTAGGCACTGTCCGGCGGATCTTATGGTTCTGGGTGATCGGTTCGTTGCGGTTGACCCGTCGGTTGCACTGTCAGCTCGGTTCGCTAAGGTCTGCGGCCATGACTGAGAGCACAACAGAAGCTTGGCCGGAACCTCCCCTCGCCGGCACCGAGGCGGCAGCCGTCCTCGGTGCCCTCGAACGGCAGCGGGCTACCCTGGCCTGGAAGTGCTCCGGCCTGGACGCCTCCGGCCTTCGCGCCACACTCGGCACGTCCACCGTCACTCTGGGCGGCCTCCTCAAGCACCTGGCGCACGTAGAAGACAGTCACTTCGCCCGGCTGTGGCTCGGCTCCCCTGTCGGGGCCCCCTGGGACGGCGTCGACTGGGACAGCACCCCCGACTGGGACTACCGCTCCGCTGCAGAGGACGCCCCCGAGCAACTGCGCGCTCTCTGGCAGGAATCAGTCGCCCGCTCCCGTGCCATCGTCGACAAGGCGCTCAGCACGGGCGGGCTGGACCAGCTCGGTGCCTACGTCACCCGTAGCGGCGAACGCCCCAACCTCCGCCGCATTCTCCTTGACCTCATCGAGGAGTACGCCCGCCACGCAGGTCACGCCGACCTCATCCGTGAATCCGTCGACGGGCTCACGGGCGAGGACCCGCCGAGGTGAACTGATGTACGCCGTGGGGGGATGGTCAGCCTTCATCATGCTCACCCCTGATAAGGGGCGAGTTCCTGTCGAGTGATCACGGCCGGAGCCAGGCCGGATCGCGGCGATGGTCACGGTCCCGTGGAAGACGAAGGCCCTCTTGTCGTAGCGGGTGGCGACGGCTCGGAAGGTCTTGAGCCGGTTGATCGTCCGTTCGACCTCGTTGCGACGTTCGTAGATCTCGCTGTCGAAGCCGGCGGGTCGGCCGCCCTTGCTGCCGCGCCGTTTGCGGTTGGCCCGCTGGTCCTTCGACTCGGGGACGGTGTGCTTGATCTGGCGTCTTCTCAGGTAGCACCGGTTGCGGCGTGAGCTGTATGCCTTGTCGCGCCGCCCAGGTGGTCCGGCCAGGTCCAAAGACGGCCGCCCTGCGGGCGGGGAACGCGGATGCGTTCGAGGACCTCGATCACCTGTGGCGCGTCGCCCCACTGGCCGGGCGTGACCAGGAACGCCAACGGGCGGCAGCCGCCTTCGCCAGCAAGGTGAATTTTGCAGGTCAGGCCGCCCCGAGACCGCCAGGGTCCTTCCTCGGCGCGGTGGTGCCGGGGCGTTGTCCTCTTTTCGGGACACGCGGTTTCTTCTTCCGGGCCCCGCCCGCGTGCTGGTGGGCACGGCAGGGCGTCGAGTCGACGCTGACCATGCTCCAGTCGATCCGGTCCCCGAGGTCGGCGTCGGCTTGGACGGCACGCAGCATCCGGTCCCACGTGCCGTCCGCCGCCCAGCGTCGGTGCCGTTCATAGACGGTCTTCCAACTGCCGAAACGCTTGGGAAGATCCCGCCACGGTATGCCCGTCCGGACCCGGAACAAGATCCCGTTGATCACCCTGCGATGGTTGCTCCGTCGGCCGCCAAGGGGCCCTGACGTTGGCAAGTACGGCTCCACTCGGCATTCGTCAGATACCCAGCCCCATGCCGGACACAACGAGCCAATAGTCCGACAGTCACATGATCCGCCGGACAGTTCCTAGTAGTTCTGAAGTGGCAGCATAGTGGCATCGATCCTGGTTCAAGCCCGGTGACGGGAATCGGTCCGTCTTTCCCGAGGGGATGACGACTCCCACGAGGAATTTGCTCGCGGGGACGGTTTACACCACGGTGCGTACGCCAGTCCGTCCTGACCGACGAGACCACCAGCCCTGAGCGGCAATGCGAGGCCGACTACCTCGTTACGGCAGAACTCAACATCGACTTTGGGTCCGGTGACGCACTCCGCGAAGCCGTAGACCTTGACGTGAGCGCTTCCACGTTCGGACCGTTCGACCGTCCGGAACTCGGCGGGTGGCTCGCTCGCCCCGACGAGTTCAAAGCACACCGAGGGCCGTTGGGGCTCAACCCGGTTGAAGCTCTCGCCGTGGCAAGTGGTGTGGGTTGCCGCCCCCGTTTTCGGGTGGCTTGCCCATGATTCCGAGCTAGGCCGTGCGGTGCGCGGCGTCCACTCGGCGTGGACTGCAGTTCCGAGGAAGAACGGGAAAACGACCCTATCCAGCGGTATCGGTCTTGTGCTGTTGCTCGCGGATCGGGAAATCAGGGCGGAGGTATACGCGGCTGCTGGCAGCCTGTTACTCCAAGACGCGCGGCGTGGACGTGATGCCCATTACACAGACCTATTGATCAGAAACTCATGGGGTTCTCGTCCAGGACGTAGCGGACATGCGGGCCGCCGAAGTAGCCGCGGACGATGTGCGGTTGTCGCTGGCGT